>DASPIL010000020.1 GCA_035629175.1 Verrucomicrobiia bacterium
TCATGCAGCGGGTTGGTGTGGAAGAAGGGCAGCGTAAAGGCTCTCGTAGAGTGTGACTCCGCGGCGCTGCAAGCTCCGCAGGTATCTAGCCTCGTCGTAAGGGGTGTTTTCTTTCCAACAGCGGAAAATGATTCGCAACCACTTGAAGGCGACCATTCGAATCGCGGCGAATTTGCTCTTTCCATTGCTCAACTGGTCTTCGTAGAGAAGCCTCGCCCAATCACAGAAGCGGATCGAGCATTTGGCAAACTCGATGATGCTTTGGTGGAGGAAGATCGGTCGCGCTCTGCGAAAATGAACGGTTTGTGTCTTTCCGCTTTGCTTGCGCACGGGCGCCACCCCGCTCCAGCACTGCAACTGGCCCGCCTCCGTCCAGTTCTCTCGCCGCGTGCCGAAAAAGGCCGCCACGCGCGGTGCCAGCACCGCTCCGGCTCCCGGCAGCGTGTCAAAGATTGTCCTGTGGCTGTATTGCTGGAAGGTGTTTGAAATTCGGGCGTCAAACTGGGCAATCGACGCTTGCACAGCGGCGATTTGCCGGAGCAGACACTGCATTTTGAGTTCCAAGGCGTTAAGGATCGCTGGATCATCGGTCAGGCTTGCGGCGCTTTTGATCGCATCCAGACGTTGCTGGATTTTTTCTTCCGATCGGCTGTTATGCTTGTAGAAGAAGGCGCGCAGAGCGCTCGGCTTGGCGCGTCGCAAGCTGGCCAGGTTGGGCCACCGGCGCAAAAACTCAAGTGCCATGGGACCTTCCAGTTGCTCCCCGACCAAATCCAAAGCCAGAGGATAGTAGCTCTTGAGGGTGGATGTGAGTTGGTTCATGCAAGCGGTTCTTTCATCCACAAAACCTCGTCGCGCTTCGACCTCCAGGCGCAACTGGCGTGTGATTGCGTCCTCTGGTTGCAGCGGACGCAAACGATCATGGTGTTTGGCTCCCAATTCGCAGAGCAGATCCGCGTCACGAGGATCGGATTTGGCTCCGCTGATTGTGAAGGCCCGGCGGAAGTCAGCCAGACTGCGTGGATTGACCGGGTAGATGACCACAAAGTCATACTTCATCAGCGCGTAGATGACCGGTCCTCGGGCCTGTTCGATGCAAACGCCCAGCTGGGCTTGCGAATGTTCCGTGTGCAGTTTCAGGAAGAAGGCGTCCAGCGATGCCGGCTTTTGATCGACGAAATGACGCGACAAAGCGCCGGCATTTGGAGCCTGCACCACCAGGCAGTGCTCCTTGTCTGCCCAATCCAGGCCGATCCAAACCACCGGTTTGACCGGTGCATTTTCGATTGCTTTGTTCGATTCAGAGTTGCTTTGCATCTTTATTGTTCTCCGTGCAGTTTGTTTGAAGCGCCACGCGCAACCTTGCTCCAGCGAAAGCCTTATAGAGGGCCGTTTGGTCGGCAACCTCTGAGTATTCGTCAAAGAGCAAGGCGCAGGGCTGGGAGCGAAAGTCTCTCCCGATTCGTCGAGCGACATGGGTGGGGTGATTCGTCTTCCCGGCCCGCGCGTGGCGCTTCTGTTGAAGAAAAAATCCATCTTGTTCACAACTCGGAAATTTCCCGGCGCGAAAGTTGTTCACATCGGCTGCGGCAAGCTGATCCAAAGGCTTCCTCGCCGATATTGAATAACTTTCGGAACAGCTATAAGGGTGCGCTGATTCCTTCTACAGCGTGACGTCGTTCCCAAGCTCAAACGCGCCTCCTCTCCCCAGCCCTCTCCTCCGCTCGGAGCGGAAGAGAGGGAGTTGAATGGGGCTTTACACGCAGATCAGGGCGCTCGTTTTCAGGCTGATTTTCTCCCCTCGCCTGCGACGCAGGAGCGGGAGAAGAACAGGGGGAGAGGGTGCTCTGATTCGTTCTACAGCGTGACGTCGTTCCCAAGCTCAAACGCTCCTCCTCTCCCCGGCCCTCTCCTCCGCTCGGAGCGGAAGAGAGGGAGTTGAATGGGGCTTTACACGCAAACAGGGCGCTCGTTTTCAGGCTGATTTCGGGAGCGTAAATTTGATCGCGTTTGCTGCACCCGGGACGGGGCACTCCGGGAATCTCGCGCCTGGGATGGTCCATATCGGGCACCGCAACGCGCGAGAACCCTGCCTGGAAAAGGGGGAACGGCCGGCTTGGATCAAGGTCGCTGCGCCCGGGGACGAGCGGACTCCTGCTCAGAAGTCTGTTCCACGGGAATCTCCAGCGTAAACGTCGCTCCCCTGCCCTGCCCTTCACTGGCCGCGCTCAAGCGCCCGCCCAGCTCCTTGGCTGCAATCGCCGCGCTGTGCAATCCAAAGCCGTGCCCATTTTTGCGAGTGGTAAACCCGTGGGAGAACAGGCGTTTCATGCTTTCGGGCGAGATGCCCACGCCGTTGTCCGCTACCTCGATCACGACAGCACTTTTGCCATTCGGCTGGATTTTCACCGTCACCTGTTTGTGCTCAGCCGGACCTTCATCGCACGCGTACTTGGCGTTGTGCAACAGGTTCACAAGGATCTGCAGAACCTTGTGGCGGTCAGCGAGGACGAGGGGCGCTGACTGAAATTCGCGCACGAGATGAACCTGATGCCGCGCAAAAGCACCCGCATGCATCTTAATCGCGCTCTCCACAAGCTCGCGGGGATCAACCTTCTCCAACACGCCGGAAACCCGCGCGTATGTTTGCTGCATCGCAACGATCTCTTTGATGTGTTCCACGTTCTCGCCGAGATCCTTCACTTCCGTGAGCAATTCCTGTCGCTGATGGTCCAGGTGCGTCGCCAGTTTCTCGAGGTAATCGGGCACGCGGCGCAACGGATCGTCCGCGGCCAGTTCCACGCCCAGGTTGGCCGTGCGGCGAGTCAGGAGTTCAGCGGCTTTGTTGACGTTGTTGATCTGCCAGCCCTGCAGGCGGCTGATCAACAGCCCGCTCGAAACATTCACGCTATTGAGCACGTTCCCCACGTTGTGCAGCACGCTCGACGCAACCTCCGCCTGCCCCGCCTGGCGCGACGCCACCATCAATTGCCTGTGGATCGCTTCGACCTCCACTTCCATCCGCTTGCGTTCCTCGATCTCGATTTCGAGTCGATTCTTCTGCTCGCCAAGTTCGGCATGAAGCTGGATGCGCTCCTGGATCTCCTTCTGCAGTTCGCCCGTGCTGCGCTGAAGATCTTCCTCCGTGCGTTTGCGGGTTTCGATCTCGTCCCGCAACTCCCGGGTGCGCAGATCAACGCGGCGGCGCAACGCCGTGATCCAGACAGAGGACAGCACCAGGAACAGGGTCATCGCGCCCATTGCCAGCAACGTATGCTGCAGCGTCCACCACGCAGGTCGGCTCAACACTACCAAATCGGATGGCGAATTCAGGAAGAGTTCGAAGGGCTGAGGTGAATTGGAATGATTCGCGTGGCCTGCCAGCAGGGAATACAGCCCGGAGATTCTGACCTGGCTTCCCATCGGCACAAGCGGCAGGAATCCTGACTGGTTGTTGAGCCGCGCGGTGAAGGTGTGGGAATCAGCCTGCAATTCCAGCAGGTAATCCGATTGATTGGTGCGAATGTTCAACAGCGTTGCCTGAACGGCGACCAGGGTCGAATCATGCGCGCGATTCAGCAGGTCGTCGCCCGCGAGATCCTGGAACTCCGGCAACGGACACCTGCCGGCAGCCTTCACCAAACTCTGGCGCATCACTGGCGCAAACCCTTCCGTTTCTGGAAAACCAACCACCTCCACGAGATCGCCCACCGAAAACTCCTGTCCCGCCCGGGCAACGAAACGCATGCCGTTGGTCCCATCCATGATGTAGCCCATTCCATCCCGAACGTGCACAACCTGCCCATGGGTTCGCACCCGGTACAGGGAAGCTGCATTGGGATCGAAGAGGAACAGATCCGCGATGCTGCGGCCAGGCGTGGTGAAGGGATCGGCCGGGGCGGAATCTTCAACCGTGATTTGGGCGGGTGACGTGACCTGGAGCAGAACGCGTTGCAGCTGGCGTTGTGATCCCGAAAACGCGCGGACAGTGCCGCGAACACGAATCACGGAATCGAGAAGTTGCGTCAGGTCGCCGCCGGCCGCATCGAAAACTCGCGCCGTGACTTCGCCGCCGCGCACGCCCAGGATCAATTCGGGACCGTTGACGCGCAGAACCACGCCCTGCAGTTCTATCCATTGCGAATCCAGGCTGCCGTTCATGAGACGACTCCAATCCGGACGCAACGGTTCCGGCATCTGGCCCGGCCCAAGAACAGTTCGCTGGCGATAGGTGACGACGGGTGAAAATGCGCCGCGCGATGAATAGCCTTCGAAATCACACAAATCGCCCACGCGCAGAGGCTGCGGTTTGTTGTTCACACATGACACGTAAATGCCTTCTGCATCACCCTGAACATGCGCGCGCAGGCCGCCGGGAAATACGAAGGTGACAACCCCCTGGAATTTCAGCGGATACGATTGCGTCACCTCCTCCGGTTTGAGACGCCGAATTTGTTCGATGGTCGTGAGCGTCGGCAGCGCGCCCCGCTGGAGCGGCTCCGGCTGCGCATCCTGACGCACAGCTACGTGCGACATTCCAGGCGCAAGCATCCACCCGGCCATTCGCCCCCCGCTGGGTGACGATACCGCCCGGCACAGTCCCGTGATTCGGACACGGCGGTTCAGGAGCGCGGAGGCAGCGTCCGCGGCGGCATTGGCGATGATGACTTGAATCCGGCCGGTTTCGGCGGTGACTTCAAGATGCAGGCGGCCTTCGAATGCCCCCGCGTGCCTGACAAAGCCCTCGATTTCTGCCCAAACCGATTCAGGACGATTATTCCAAAGCTGCCCCGGCACGATCCTTGTCGGCCCGGCCAGCGCTCCGCCGCCAAGCACTTCAATTTTTGTCTCGGACGGTTGCTCCAGTTCGAAGCGAAGGCTGTCATCGGCCCGCATTTCAAAAACATATTCGCCGGGGTCAACGACATCCAGGAATCCGGAGAACCGCAGCACGAAATTGGAAGCCGCCGAGGCGACGTTTACGTCAAATTCGCTCGTGATACCAGCGCTGGAAGGCGACGTCAGTTCCCAGCCGTTGGTGACGTTGGCAAAGGCGGCATACTGAAACCCTGATTTCCATGTGCCCGTGGTTTCATCTCGACGCTTCAGGAACGCGGACGGGATATTGGTGAGCTCCTGGCCGGGCAGTTGCACCTTCACACTCAGATTCATCGGACCGTCGAGTTGCCGGTAGAGCAGCGTGAAGGGATGCTTGCCTGTGTCCAGAAACACGCGACAGCGGTCGAGACCTCCGCGCGTGTTGTGGGGTTGATCGATCAATTGGGAAGACCCGAGGATTACCCGTCCATCGCCAACCACGGCTTTTCCGCGAAGAGAAACGAGGGAGCCGGTCTCGATATGCGGCGGGAGCATGGGAGCTTCAATCCAGAGACAACCGGACGAATCCTGGACAGCCAGCGCTCCATGGACAGCATCGACGCCTAGGACTGTTGCCGTGAGATGGATCGGGACGAGTTCCTTTACCTGGGAATTGGCGAGTGCGTGAACGTCCGAAATCGCGGCGATCTCCTCGGCGACTGGAGCGGCCATGAGCGGAGCCGATGCAGCCGTGGTGAAAAGAACCGCGACTGCGCTCACTCCGAGGTTGCAAAGGCGGATCAGAACAGGCATCCCGTGCTTATCGGTGCCGCCGCGGCCGGGCTTGAAAGAAAGAAATGTTGCGGGAGATGCGGAGGGACGCCGCTATACCCAATCACGCGATCCGTTTACGTCAAAGCGATGTTCGAGCGAGTCCATTCGCCGGCGGATCTCCTGCGGCCGTATTTCCCCGGAGCATTTTTTTCAATCCTCTTTGCAGAATTTAACAATGCTCCAGATGGGAGCTGGATGATACAAAACACACAATCAGTTGAACCAAAACCCGGAATAAGCGTTTTTAACGCTTATTCCATCCAAGGAAACATATGACGTTCAAACGTGCGGTGCGGTATTCGGCAGCGGCAATCGCGTTGGCGGCGGCAACTACTCCAGTCTCATCGGCGCCCTTCGCCGGTTCTGCCCGTGAAGATTTCAATTATCCAGCCGGAACTGCCATCACGACCACCACGGCTTTGAACGGCGGCACAGGGTGGAACCCGGCCGGCAATTCAGGCCAGGCGAACACCACAAGCTGGGGCGCCACGGTCCCGAACAATGCGAGCGGCAATGGAATCAGCGTGGCGGCGGGAAGCCTTTCGTATGCCGGTCTCCTTACAAGCGGCGGCAGGGCTCTTGTTGATGCCACAGGCGCAACGACCGCCATCGGCCGCCTGTTTGGCGAGAATGTTGATTCCGGCACCTTCTACTTCAGCTTCCTGATGTCGAAAACAGTGGAGACGGAACGAACCTTGAACGTTTCGTTCTTCAGCCACGCAGACGGCACTGGCACGCCGAACGAACGATTCGCGATTGGCCAGATCGGCGGCGGCGCGAATGACAGCGATGGGAACTTTGCGGTGTTGGTGAGTAATTCCGGGACGGATAACGGTCTGCGTCTGGCGGCCACGCCGATTGACCTAGGGCTCGATACAGCCCATCTGGTTGTCGGACGCCTTGATTTCAACGTTTCTGGAATTACCGATCGTTTGTCGTTGTTCATCGATCCGAGCCTCGACGCCGAGCCGGCAACGCCGTATTTAACTGTTGAGACTGACTTTCAGGTTCTGCGCGGCTTCCGCATGTTTGCCGGCGGCTCATCCGCGCCGTTCACACCCGCCGCGCAAGGGGCGTTTGACGAGTTCAATTTTGGAACATCCTGGGCGGCGGTAACGCCCGTTCCGGAGCCCGGAACTTTCACGATCCTTGGCTTCGGCGTATTTGCACTGCTCGCCATGCGCCGCCGGAATTAGCAAGCGCGGACCCGAACCTCATTCCTGTCGACGCGCCGATTTCCCGGCGCGTCGATGACCAGTCGAATAGCGGAAGCCGCACTAAGTGCGAGCCCGTTTGCGTGCAAGTTCCTTGATTAGGCGGTCGAACGGCAATGTGTTTACCACATCAGCCTTCGTCAGCCCCCCTTTCCGCGCCACATTAGCGCCCAGGCGCAGGAACCCAACATCTTCGAACCGGTGCGCGTCGCAGTTGATCACGCACTTCACTTTTCTTGAGCGGGCATAAGGCCAATGCCGCCAATCCATGTCGAGCCGATCGGGCGAAGCGTTGAGTTCAATCCACGTGCCCGTTTCCGCGCACGCATCGATCACGGCCTGCACATTCACCTTCTGGGGCTCGCGGGCGAGCAGCAGGCGGCCCGTTACATGGCCCAGCATGTGAACGTATCGATTCTCGGCCGCACGGATAATTCGCCTCGTGTTCTCCGCCTCGTCGAGCGCCAGCCGCTGATGCGCACTTGCCACTACAACGTCGAGTTCCGCAAGCAGGTCGTCAGGAAAATCGAGACGGCCCTCTGACAGGATGTCCACCTCGGTTCCGCTCAGCAGCCGGAAATCGATTCCCTCGTTCGCCATCCGCTCGTTGATCGAGCGCACTTCCCGAATTTGTTTTCGCAAGCGAGCCGCGTCCAGGCCGTTCGCCTGGATCGAAGATTTCGAATGATCCGTGATCCCCCAATAGGAAAGTCCCATTTCCATCATGGCCTTGACGATTTGTTCCAGGCTCAGCACGCCGTCGCTCCAGTCCGAGTGGTTGTGCAACGAGCCCCGCAAGTCGCTCCATTCGATCAGGCGCGGAAGCGGTCCTTCCTCGGCAATGCTGAATTCGCCGCAGTCCTCCCGCATCTCCGGTGGAATGGAGTGCAGGCCAAGTTCCTGGAACACCTCCTCCTCCGTGTTGCAGCGCACGAGCAGCTTGGGATCGCGCGTCTCCTCGCTCGAACGGAACAGACCATATTCGTTCAGCCGCAACCCGCGTTCGATGGCGCGCTGCCGCATGACGATGTTGTGCTCCTTGCTGCCAGTGAAATAAAGCAACGCAAACGGAAATTCCGCGTCAGTGACGACGCGCAGGTCGGCCTGTATTCCCCCTTCGACAATGACGCTGGCTTTCGTGGGGCCTTTTGCGAGAACGTTCAAGGTTCCTTCCCGCGCGGCGAAAAACTCGATGATGCTCGCAGGGTCCTTTGAAGAAACCACGAAGTCCATGTCGCCGATCACTTCGCGATTGCGACGCAGGCTCCCCGCGGTGCTGCATCGAATGACGCGAGGATGCGCGCGCAAGTCGTCAAGGATTGATGCCGCCACCAGCAGCGCGTCACTCAGGAGGTGCTTCGACGCGTAGGCCCGCCGGCGCGTGATCCCTTCGCAAATATTGAGAGCTGTCTTCTCACCGAAACCCTTCAGCTTTCCCACCCGTCCGTCTTTGCAAGCCGACTCGAGTTTATCCACGGAATCGACGCCAAGCTGTTCGTAGAGCACCTTGATCTTCTTTGGACCGACGCCAGGCACCTGCATCATTTCGAGCAGCCCGGGTGGAACCGACGCCTTGAGGTTCTCGTAATACGGGAGGCGCCCTGTTGTGACAAGTTCCGCGATCTTTTTCTGCAGCGCGTCACCGATTCCAGCGAGGTCGCCGAGGCGATTTTCGGAGACAATCTTTTCGATGGGTTCAGTGAGTCCTTCAAGAACCCTCGCGCCGTTGAAATACGCCTTTGTCTTGAAGGGATTCTCTCCTTTCAATTCGAGCAATGTGCCAATCTGGTTGAGAACGTCAGCAACCTGATATTTATCCATGGCGCCCAATATGCGATGGCGCCCAGGGAGTTCCAAGCGGGGATACAGCAGACTTGGAACTTTGCACTGCCCTTGCGAGGATTCTTCGACGATGGCGGCCGGGAATCGCAGCGCGCCAGAAACAGAATCAAATGGCATGAGAAAGAATCAGCGGCGACGCATGCAGGTGGCACTAACCATTGCCGGCTCTGATAGTGGCGGCGGCGCGGGGATCCAGGCTGACCTGAAAACCTTCGCGGCGCTAGGCGTGCATGGGACGACGGCAATCACCTGCCTGACTGCGCAGAATCCTGCGGGCGTCGCCGCCGTCGAAGCCGCGTCACCTCACCTGGTGCATCAGCAGATGAAGGCGGTCTTCGCCGAACTGCCGCCTGCGGCTGTCAAGACAGGCATGCTGTTCTCTGCCGAAATCATCAGAACCGTGGTGGAGTTCTTCCAATCAGGAGAACGTCCGCCGCTCGTGGTTGACCCAGTGATGGTCTCGACTTCAGGTGCGCGTCTGCTCCAGGAATCCGCAATTGAATTTCTGGTGGAGCGACTGCTTCCGCTTGCGACGCTCGTCACTCCGAACCTCGATGAAGCGCAACTCCTGGTCGAAGGCGAGCTGAAATCGATTGAAGACCTGCGCGCGGCGGCACGGTTCATCTACGAGCGCTGTGGATGCGCGGTGCTGGTGAAAGGCGGTCACCTGCGCGGTGGCAAAGAGGCGGCGGACATTTATTACGATGGGAAGACGGAACTCCTTCTTGCGGCGCCTTTCGTGCGGGGCGTCAGCACACACGGAACGGGGTGCACGTATTCCGCGGCGATCACCGCCCACGTCGCGCGCGGTGCAAACCTGCCGACGGCGGTTCAACTCGCGAAGCAATACATAAGCGCCGCCATCGCACAGAGCCGCAAGGTGGCTCGGCACTCAGTGCTCGACCACTGTGTTTGACCGTTCGCCCGCCTCGCTCACCGCTCCGGAATGCGCAGCGTCGTGAGCGAAAACGGCTCAATCGTAAACGAGAACTGAGCTGATATCCCCGAAAGCCCCGAGGTCTTTGGAGCAACGTTTTCGGGGCGCTCCAATGTGTTCTCTGCTTCGAGGCTGGAATGCGCAAGCGTTGTAACGGTTGCCTTCGATCCCAGCTTCCCGGCACCCGCCAACTCGATGGATACAGGCATGGCGGTGGCAAACGGGTTCACAAGTTGCATCACAACTTCGCGGGCGCGATTGTCCCGGCCGGCAACAGCGTAGAAGGACGCTGTTGATTTCGTGTTCACATCGTGCAGCAGCTTGCCGTCGAGGTAGGCTTTGATTCTTCTTGCAATCGCTTCTATGCGGATGTCATACCAGCGGTTGTTGTCGATTCTCCCCTGCACGCGCTGTTCCGTGACCGAGTCGCCCTGCAGGCCGTGCTCCGTGTTGCGCCAGCCGCCGAGGTTCCACCACGTGGGATTCTCAATGCCCGGTGTCTGGAAGAGGATCAGGAATCCCTCGTCGCCACCGACCTTTCGTGCCTTCAACGTCAACGTATAATCCTTCCACGAAGGATCTCCGACAACTGCACGGATGTCCTCGCCGCCCGCGCGCTGGCGAAGCACTCCATCCGCGGCGACCCAATCGCCGCCGGACGTTTGCCATCCATCAAGTCCGCGGCTGAAATCGCCCTCAAACAAAATGCGCCCGTCCGCTGCCGTCACCTTGATGTCCTTGTACTCCGCCTGCGTGTTCCACGTTCCCACACCGATCATCCCCGCGGGCGCACTTTCCAACGTTGGCGCTTCGAGCGTGACGGGCAGGACGACATCGGGAAGGTTGCGTCCGAATTGCGCCTGCACATGATAGGACGGCGTCAGTGCGAGCCGGGAGTTGTCGAACCAGATCAAGTTCGGGTGCCATTGCGAGCGGCCGATCTTCCCGAGCAACGGAGCATACGACGCCATGATTACGACATCGGAATTCTTCAACAACCCTGTCATGTAAGCCGCCTCAGCGAGACCCGCGCGAAGATTGTTGCGCTTCGCCCTGCCGTCGTGCGCTGCGAATTCACCGACAAAGATCTTTGGGCCGTTGCGATCGAAGTTCGCATAACGATCCACGTTGTTGAACAGCCAGGTGGGTGGAACGTAGTAGTGTTCATCAACCACATCCGCAGGCGTGCCCGTGCGGAACTTCTCCCACGCGAAATGCCAATGCTGATCGCTCGCAGCCGGGCCGGAACTGCTGATGATCTGAATCTCCGGATATTTGTCGCGGATGGCTTTGTGAAATAGTTGATAGCGATCGAAGTAAACCTGCTGCCATTGCTCGTTGCCCACGGCGAGATGCTTCATGTGGAACGGCTTCGCATGGCCCATGGCTGCGCGGCGGGCGCCCCACGGGCTGGACGCCGGGCCGTTCGCAAATTCAATCAAATCGAGCGCGTCCTGAATCCACGGCCCAAGCTCATCCATGGGCACCACTGGACCTCGCCGGGCCTGGCAGCTCATGCCGCAATTCACCACAGGCACAGGCTCCGCTCCAATGTCTTCACAGAATTGAAAATACTCAAAGAACCCCAACCCGAACGTTTGGTGATACTGCGGCGACTGGCCGTTCTGCCAAAGGTTATAGTTCTGCTTGCGCTCAGCAACGTCGCCAATCGTGTCCTTCCATCGATACGCATTCTCACAATCGCGTCCTTCCACGATGCAGCCGCCCGGGAAGCGCAGGAACCCGGGCTTCAGGTCCGCAAACGCCTGGGCGAGGTCAGGCCGCAGCCCGTTCTCTCTGTTCTTGAACGTCTTTTGGGGAAACAGCGAGACCATGTCGATATCAACCGTTCCGGGGCGCGTCGTCGCAACTGCAATGCGCGCGCTCGTGACATCCCGATTGCCGGTGAACTTCACTTCGTATTTTTTCCAGGCCGTGGTGAGTTCCTTGATCGTTTGTTTCGTCAGAATTTCCCCCGCCGAATCCTCAAGCCAGACCTGCAGGCCGTTGGAGTCTCCGGCGCGAATGCGCGCGTAAACGCTGAAGCGATAGCCGTCGCCATCGCGGATCACGATCCCATCAAACCCGGCATTCGCCGCGCCGAAACCCGCGCGCGCCGCGTGCAGACGAAGGAATGCCGGGTTGTTTGCGTTGAGCGGCATCTCGGATTCCACCGTCAGCCGGCCCTTCGCGCCATCCTTCGTCGATTCGAACCATGAATACATCGGATTGGCGTGTTCGAAGGAACGGTTCTGCACCAGTTCGGCGTAAAGTCCGCCATCGGCAGCGTAGTTGATGTCCTCGAAAAACAACCCGTGCATGGTGCGCGCCACGGGCTTTCCCGGCTCATCCAGACGCACCGTCAGACGCACGGAATTGTTGGTGTCCGCTCCGCAGGTTGTTGCAATTGTCGAAAGGAGGGCAACGACACGGAGAACAGGATTCGCAAAAGTGTGCAGCATTCGGGGTTCAGGTCGGATCATAGAATCGGGAGGACAACGCTCACGGGTTTGCAGATTCCACGCTGGCGGACGGGGCGGTGAACTGCACTCGCGGCCAGCCATCCACCCACTGCAAGGGATGCAGCGAAAATGTGGGCGCGCCGCGGCGCGAGCCATCGTAATAATGGCATCCAAACCAATGGGTGCCATTCTCAACAAAAATGCCTGCGTGACCCGGCCCAATGAACTGGTCCGCCGTCTTCAGCACCAGGGTGCCACCGCCATCAGCGAGGTCCTTGCCGTCCGCGTCAACATACGGACCAGTGATCCGATCGCTTTTCCCAACGCGGATTTCATAGGTACTGTTGACGCCGCGGCAGCAAATTCCCCAGTTCACAAACAGGTAATAGGCATCGCCGTGCCGATGAATGAAAGGCGCCTCTATCTCCGAAGTGCGCGCGAGTGAATACAGCGCGGAATCGGGCGCGATCCGCTTTCCTGTCTTTGGATCCAATTCGATCATTTTGATTCCGCTCCAAAACGACCCGAACGACATCCACACTTTTCCATCTTTGTCCTGGATCAATGCGGGATCAATGGCGTTGAAGCGATTCGTTGAAAACGAGCGCATCACGACGCCGCGATCGGACCATTTGAACGATGGATCATCAGGGTCAAGCGCAGGATTCGTTGCGAGGGCGATCACCGAGTGATTCTTGCCGAAGCTGGAAACCGAATAGTAGAGGTGATACTCGCCGTTGAGATGGATGATGTCGGGCGCCCAGAAATGCGAATTGCGATTCTCGGGAACTTCGCTGCTCACCCACTCAGGCGGATCGGTAAACACCCGCGGACCGGGCAGCCAGTTCACGAGGTTCGTGGAGTAATATGACATCACGCCGCGTCCCGTGTGAAACACCCAATAGCGATCCTTGTCCTTGATGATTGTCGAAGGATCGTGGGCTCGCACGCGGCGGCTGTCCGTCGCGAATTGGCGTCCGGCCGGATTCGAATTGGCCGACGGCGCGTTCGACGCAGTTTGAGCTGACGCGGAAGCCGCGAACACAAGTGCTGCGATGGTTGCAATCCGAAACGATTGCTCGACCGCCACACACAAGCTCCGCACGTAATGGATCTTCAAGGAAGGCATCGAGCCAATCAGACGAGACGCATGCATTCAAGTTACAGCGGCTAGCGCACCGGGATGCGTATCACCGATAACGAACGAGCGGGGCTGTCGTAACGAAATCTTGGCCCGTTCACAGTCACCGACGCGGTTCTCGGCGCAATGCGATTCGGCTCGTCCAGGGTGTTTACTGCGTCACCCGACTCGCCCGTCAAAACGGTCGCCCGCGCACCCGCGCGCACCTGCGCCAGGCCGTCGAGATGGACCTGCAAGGGGTTCACCTGTTCCCCCGGATTGACAACCTTCAGGATGATATCGCCGGCTTTCTCGTCCCGGGTGGCACTCGCGTACAGCCTCTGCGTCTTGACTGGCGGGAGCTCAATGCTGTGAACGAGTGAGTCATCGAGGAAGCAATCCACCTGCGAACCTTTCAGCTGAACACGAATGTCGTACCAGCGATCGGGTTCAATCGAACCTGGAACCTGAGCCTTCAAGTGATCCTGCTGGCCGAGGCGGTGTTGCAGGCTGTGAAAGCGGTTTCCAAAACTCCCCAGGTTCCAGACGATGCAGTTTTCGCTGTCAACCTGGCGGACCGTGATGAGAAATCCTTCCGCGCCGCGGTTTTTCCTGGCCTGCACGTTCAGCGTGTAATCCCGCCAATCTGTTTTGCCCGCGGAAATCGCGGCGGGCGCGCGAGTTTCAGTCTGCTGCAGGACGCCATCGCGAACCCGCCATTGTCCGCGGTTTGTAGACCAGCCCGCCGTGTCGTCAGAAAAATCAGATTTAAGAAGTGTATCTCCGTTCGCGGTGACCGCGAGATTCCGAAACTCAGCCGCAGTGTTGAACGTGCCGAGTGCGATCCCCCCCACGGGGTTTGAGTTCACATCGACACCCACCAACTTCACTGGCAACACCATCTCGCCCCGATTCACGCTGAACAACTGCTGCACGTAATAATTGGGCGTCGGCTGCACGCGCAGATTGTCCGCCCAAATCAAATTGGGCGTCCATTGCCATGCATCCACATGGCCGAACAACGGAGCGTAGGAAGACATGGTCACCACATCCGCATTCCGCTCAAGGCCCGTCATGTACGCAGCTTCCGCGATCGCACATTCAAGATTGTTCCTGTTGTCGGGACTCACGATGGCAACACTTTGTCCTGCGTATTCACCCATGAAAATTTTCGGTCCGTTGCGGTCGTAATTGTCGTAGCGGTTTGCATTCGCCAGGAACCAGATCGGATTGCCGTAGCAATGCTCGTCAATGATGTCGACCTTCAGTTCAGCGAGCTTCGGCGCCAGGTAAACGTAGCGATCATCGGCGGGCGACGGGCCTGCTCCGGCAATGAGTTGGATTTGGGGATACTTGGCCTTGATCGCCTTTGCGAAGATGGGATACCGCTCGACAAATTGCGGGCCCCATTGTTCGTTGCCGATGCCTAGCATCTTGAGATTAAAAGGTTCAGGATGTCCCATGGCCGCACGCTTTGCACCCCACGTGCTGGTAACCGGGCCGTTCGCGAACTCGATCAGATCCAGCGCGTCCTGAACGTACGGATCGAGTTGATCGAGGGGGACGAGTTGCCCCGTGTTGAACTGGCAGGCCATGCCGCAATTGAGGATGGGCATCGGCTCCGCGCCAATGTCTTCGGCAACCTGGAAGAACTCGAAGAAGCCCAGCCCGAACGACTGGAAATAATCGGGTGTGGGACGATGCCGAAATTCATAGTTCCAACGATTGATGATCAATTTGCGTTCCTCCACGGGCCCGATCGTGGTCTTCCACTGGTATCGCTTTTCGAGGTCGCTGCCTTCAACAATGCAGCCGCCGGGGAATCGCAGGAAACTGGGCTTGAGGTCCGCAAGCATCTGAACCATGTCGGCACGCAGTCCGTTTTTGCGGCCCTTCCAGGTCTTCTGCGGAAATAATGAGACCATGTCGAAATCCACAGCGCCGCCGCCGTCCACGGTCACGATGAGATGTCCCTTTTGGACGGTGGAATTCGGCGTCAGCACCACAGTTTGCCTGGACCACGCGTTCGTCGCAGCCGCCAGTTGCGCGGAAGCGACCACCTTGCCATTTTCGTCTGCGAGTTCGACGCGAATCGCCGGAGCATTGCTCACCGCCCGAATCTGCGCTGAAAAATCATAGGCATCCCCCTGTTTTAGGCCGATGCCGCGGAATCCCTCGTTCGCTATTGAGGCGCGACCGCCCGAGGGGATCAGCCGCAGGTAATGGGGATTTGCCGCTGAAAAAGGATTAGTGTCCTGGATTTCAGCTGATCCACTTATCTTGCGCCAGGCCATCATGCTGTCCGGAAATTCAAACGAGCGATTCTTCACCAGCTCCGCATAAAGGCCGCCGTCGGCGCCGAAATTGATGTCCTCGAAAAACACTCCGTACATCGTCTCGCTGATCCGTGCGCCTGGACGGTCAACACTAACCGTGAGTGTGGGAACATCGGCTGCGGTTGCGTGCGGAAGACCAACCGCAACCGCAATGGCTGCCATGAACAGCTTGGGGTAGTTCATCATAGGGTCTGGAATCAATGTCGGATGGTTCATCGTTTCAATCGGAAATATTGCGAATCGGGGGCAACCGGCAGGTTCACGCGCCATTCATCGTTCACCAGCGTTGGCTGTCCTCCCACAGGCTGCCAATCGCCATTAACCGCCGCCGCCGATTCCAGCGCAAACCCTATACCATGGGAAGCCCATGCGAGTTCGAAGGCGCTTTCTTCATTCGAGAGTGTCAGTAGAAGGGGCAGCGCCAGAGTATCGGGACCCGCCGCGAAGTTCGCAGCGACCTCATCGGGCGTGAGGCGGCCGTCATACAAACGGAATTCATCAATGTCGCCATCGAGCCAGCCATCAGCGCTGAAAAGGGAACGGCCAATGAAACCCCACGTTCCATTGACGCCCGTGAGCGGCGGCAGGTTCGCCGGCTGGGTGACCTGCAATACTCCATTCGTGTAAGTCGACACCACCCCGGCGGCTGGATCGAAAACACAGACCACATGAACTGTTCGGTTATCCAAAGGAACGGGCACATCCGCGGTGACGGTGCGCACGCTTGTGCTGATCTCCATGCGTTGCCCGCCACTGTTATTCTTGGCGCTGTAAAAGACGTAGTTTTGTCCGAGCGTTCCATTCACGCTGCCGAAATCGAACACTCGCGACCACGTGCCATTCACGTTGAAGCTGGCCCAAACTTCCGCCGTGAGCGCGCCCTGCACAGAAGCCAGTCCGCCTGGCAGCTGGACGAATGCTGAGGTTCCGGGAAGTCGCAACACTTCATTGGTAACCGAGGCATCACCCAATACCAACCCGTGCGCCATCCCAATCGAATCCCTGGCGTCCACCTTGAAACTATATCTATGCGCCAGGCCGGGTTGAGCCCAGGCGAGCTCCCGGATTTCATTTGACGAGAGTGCACGCCCAAACACTCGCAATGAATCGATCCTGCCATTGAAGCCGGGATCGTTGGTGAACTGGCTGGCCCCCAGGTAATTGCTGCGGGCAAAGAGCTGCCATGGACGAATGGCAATGTTGTTTCCCGTCGCAACTGGGTTCCCATTCAGGTAAAGCGATGCCCGCGTGCCATCCAGCGTCACGGCGACATGCGCCCATGAATTCGTGGGCAACGCCGCTGGCGCGTCGACAACCTGTTCCGCACCTCCATTGCGCAACGCAAGCCGCATGCGGCCATTGCCCGCTCGGGGCGTGAGAAACAGGTACTTGGTCGTGTTGCTGCCGAAGTCGAGAATGCGTTGCCAATCACTGCCGCCATTCCACTTGACCCAGGCTGCGAAGGTGTTCGCGTTCGGAATCGTCAGCGGCAGTGTCACTCGATTACTGCTGCCATCAAGGTGCAGCACGCCGCCGCGCCCGGGCACATTCTCGATTGTCGCGCCGTTTCGCAACGTGCCGTTGAACTGGCCGCGATGTTCGCGCCCATCCGCGTCGAAGGTGTAAAATGCCGACCAATCGTTTGTCAGAACCGGCCATCCATCCGACCCCCAACGCAATTGCGCGATGCCGAATCGCGCCGTGCCGCCGCCACTGGTGCCATCGTAGTAATGGTAAGTGAACCAGTTCGTTCCATTGTCATCCATGATGGATCCGTGTCCGGGGCCGATGAATCTACCTGTTGTCTCGAGGAACATTGTTCCCCCGCCAGTCAGCATGGTTGCGCCATTCTTCGCGATATAGGGTCCTGTGACATTCGCGCTGCGGCCTACACGAATGTTATAGCTGCTGTTCACGCCTGAGCAGCACCCGCCGAAATTCAGGAACAACCAGTAGTAACCTCCCCGCTGGTACACGCTGGCACCTTCAGTGGTATTGCTGAAAAAGTTCGGTCCGTTGTTGGCAATGCGCGTGATCGGAGAGGTCGGTGTGATCCGCTTGCCTGTTGTCGGATCCAGTTGCATCACAAGGATCCCGTCCGAGTAGGATCCAAACACCATCCAGATCGTTCCGTTGGTGTCCTGAAGAATACTGGGGTCGATGCAGTTGTAGGCCGTGAGGTCCGTATCGGGACCCGCCTCCCATGTGGCATCCGACTGCACCACTTTGCCGTGATCCGTCCAAACGGGCGAAATAAGGGAAGGCGTCGTCACCAATCCAATCGCAGAGTCGATAGTGCCCCAGGACGAAATTGAATAATACACATGGTAACGGCCGTTGAAATACGCAACATCCGGCGCCCAGATATTCCCGTCAAAATCAGGAACGGCGTTCGTCGTCCATGCGGGTGGCTGGCCCACCGGAAAAACGGTGCCTGCGGAATTCCAGGTGCGCAGGTCGGATGACCAGTTGATGCCAATACCCGGCGCGGTGCGAAAGAAATAGTAACGATTGCCGTCTTTGATCAATCGGGACGGATCGTGGGCATTGAAGTTGCCTGAAAGCGGTTGGAACGCATGCCCCGCACCCTGCCCAAGAAACGCGAGTGCGAGATGCGCCATCAGGAGTTTACAGGTCAAATTCACATTGAACGTTGCTTCAGCCAGCAAACAAAAAGGGCGCGTCGATCTGGACGCGCCTGTGTCAATCGAGTCTCAGCAGCATTCTCCAACGATTAAACGGCGGGCCTCTCCTGCGAGAGAGGCCCGCGCTGAATTTTTTACTGAGTGAGGCGGAAGAACCGCGCATCACCTGTTGTGGGCAGGGTCAGCTGATAATTCTGCCCAACCACGGCAGGTGCTCCAGCACTACCCCATGATTGCCCAGTGCCAAGGGCCGGGGACGACTGAAGACTATAGGCAGCCGTTCCATTCGTGGTCCAGCGGATGACGATATTACCGCCGCTCAAAGTCGCCGACAACATTGGCGGAGTGACGATCACAGGCAACGTATTCGGACCTGCAGTCAAGCTCGCCTGAACCCGAGCCTGCGTGAAGAGCCCAGAATAGATGCGAAGCTCGTCGATGTTCGCAATGGCAAACGGATCGGCAGCAAACTGGGATCGGCCTATCCAATTGTTCGTCGATACAAACGTCGCCAACGCGGTGGCGACGGCAGCGCTGCTCCCGCGCAACACTCCATTCACGTAAATGGACGCTCCATTGTTCGCATCGTCATAAACGACCACGATGTGTGTCTTTTGTCCGTTTGTGAGCGGGACGCTGGAATTAACGAACCCGCTGGCAAAGTCAAACCGCGGCTGTGCCGCTCCCGAGAACTGGCGGGTGAGGAAGATCGTCGGTTGTCCCTCGCCGTTGCCGAAATCCAGATAGCGCGCCCAGGTCGCGCTGCCGTTGTCGGTAACCCACAACTCGAACGTGGCGTTATCCGCCAGTGATGTCAGCAGGTTATCCGGAAGGTCGACATAACCCCCTGCTCCCGGCAAGACCAGCTCGCCGCCAGCCACTGACGCTCCGCCCTCGAGGGTGCCATGAGCCGTTCCCACTGAGTCGTTCGCATCTGATGTGAACGAATAGCGATGAACCAGGGTGGGGGCGGGCGGGTTCACCACGGTAATCGCCACGCTGTTTGTATACGAATTAGTCGTCGCACCAACAGCGTAACGGTAAACGGCAGTCAGGGTTGCCGTCCCAAGGCCTGTCGAGCGAACCACGCCGGCCGGGCTGGTGATGGTGAGGATGTTTGTGTCACTCGACGTGAGGCTCAGGTTGTTATCTGCGAGGACGCTCACGTTCGTGGCGAGGCTGAAGTTCATGATGGCGGAGACCTGCCGTGACGTATCCAGCGGAATTGTTGCCCCACCCGTTTCGAAGGCGAAGCTCTGGAACGTGCCAATGCTTAGGTTTGTACTCCCCGGGCCGGCCTGGGCGCTGGCAGCAATCTGGAAGCGGTCCAACTCGCCGTCATAGATGCGAAACTCATCAACCTCGCCCGTAAACATGGGATCCGCCGCGAACATGGCTCGCCCGATCCAGCTGAACTGGTTGTTGATCGTGCTGAGGCTGTTGATCAAAGCCGTGTCCGTACCCGCCAGAACACCGTTTATGTATAATCCCATGAACTGACGCCCGGGATTTGGATTGAAGACACAAGCTATGTGAACATTCGTAAATCCCGCAAGGCTGCCGCCCTGGTTTGCCTGGTCTTCAGTACCAACAGATCCGATGGCGAAACGACGAACAGCGCCGCCGGCATTGGGGCTGAAGAATGCGTAGTTTTGTCCGGCAGTCCCCGCGATGTTGCCGAAATCAAACAGGCGAGCCCAGGTTGCCACTTGCGGATAGACAGTCGCCCATGTTTGGATCGTGAACGCATTGTTCTTCAGGTTGGTTGCCGCAATCAGGAAGGGTGGCAAATCCACATACGTCGGGGGGGCAGCACTCCCATCCATGACCACCCGGCCGTCTTGGATCATGGCGTTTCCCTGAAGGGTTCCATGGGCCGTTCCCACTGAATCGTTCGCGTCGCTGGTGAAGCTATACCGATGGACGAGCGACGTCGGAATCGCAATCACCTGGACAGCTTGTGTGGCGGACACCCCGGCGTAGGTCGCAATGATGTTCGCTGTGCCGGATGAAACAGCTGTGACGTTGCCGTTGGTATCAACCGTCACAATGCCGGAGTTGCCGGTGGAAAACGAAATCGGCAGGTCTGTAATGGTGACCGAGTTCGTCAAAGCAGTGGTTTCGCCAGTAACGACGGCCTTCGTACCGGAACCGATACTCAGCGGTGAATTCACCTGGAGGTGGATATTTGTGACTGTTCCCGGATTCGGGTTCAGCGAATCAGGGCCTCCCTGATGATTCGCCGCGACTTCCAAAGGATTCAACGCACCCTCGTAAATGCGGAACTCGTTGATGGAGCCGATGAAGTATGTATCGCCGTTTAAGAACTGCGAACGGCCGAGCCAGTTATTCGTGGTGCTTCCCATCTCCGCCGGCGTGTCTGTGAAGTTGTCATTTGAGCCGACCAGCACTCCGTTGATGTAGAGGCGCCCTCGTGACGTCGCGCCATCCACGGTAAATACAATGTGGCTTTCGGTTTGATTGGCGAGCGGCGTGCCTACAATCAGGCTGCCGCCACCAACGGGAACGACGTCGACCCGCACAGCTTCCAGGCTGTTGCCGCTGCGCATCCACATGAACGGTTGAATACCGGCAGCCCCGTCCGTGTTTCCGAAGTCCCAAATTCGATTCCAAAACGCGCCGCCCGTGAAGTCGTCGTGGGTCGGTGTCACCCACACTTCCATCGTGATCGAGGAATAGTTCGTTACGAGGTTGTCAGGAAGATCCACATACTTTCCGTTTACATCGCCGGAAAGGACGCCGAAAGCGTTGTCCAGAAGCACCTGTCCATCGGCGATGGAACCGTTCACAACCGTTCCGTGCTGTCCGCCCACGGAATCCGAAGCATCCGTGGCAAACGTATATCGATTAGTAAGAGTGGCTCCCCAGGCGGAAATCTGGAGTGCACCGGCTGCGGTGGCAC
Source organism: Verrucomicrobiia bacterium (assembly GCA_035629175.1). Taxonomy (NCBI): domain Bacteria; kingdom Pseudomonadati; phylum Verrucomicrobiota; class Verrucomicrobiia; species Verrucomicrobiia bacterium. The sequence continues at coordinate 21,132 of DASPIL010000020.1, forward strand.
ACCAGATCGCCAGCTTGAGCTGCCGTAAGGATGAGGTTTTCATTGTTTCGTTGGTTTTTGGGTTTTGCGGAAAAGTGTTTGTGCTGCTGCGCTTCTCAAAATTGGAATCGGGGATTTCCGAACGAGTTCGTCATGTTTCGGAATTGCCGCCACTCGACGTGAGCATCCAGGAAGGCAATGTTTCCGCCATCAGGGCGGCCGCCATTCAAGTGACTCGTTCGCTGCCGCACGGAAGCGGGCAGACCCCCAACGGGTACGTTTGCATAGCTGCCGTTGAGGCTGATGACAACATCCACAATGTACTCCGTTGTGCTCGGGGGGTGCCTGGAATCGCCGGCGAGCGAACGCGGGGTGTAAACCACGTTTGTGGGCAACTGCGGGATTCCATTCATCAGCCAGACGTATCCAGTGATTCGAAAGCCATTATTCGGAGGCGTAAAACCGAAGTTCCACGTGTTCGTCGTGTTGAACTCCTTGTTGGCCGCACAAAAGAACACATCCTGTTTTGCACCCGCTTCGATCAGCTTATCCACAAAAATGACGGGGAGATCCCAACACCAGTTGCCGGGCGGAATGTATTGCGGAGGATATGAAAACGGCAACGCTTTCAAATCTGGCAACTTGTCCCGATTGTCGTTCGCGTACATATGCACGGCGATCATCAACTGCCTTTGATTGTTCACGCACGCGATCTTGTTCGCTTTGGCCTTCGCCTTCGCCAGCGCAGGCAACAGCATGGCGGCTAAAATTGCGATGATCGCAATCACCACCAGCAGCTCGATCAGCGTAAACGCGCGCGCAGCAGCAAATCGGACCGCCGTGTTCTTCTTCATGGAATGATTGTTCATATGGGTTCTGGTCGAAGGGCGATTGGCATCAACAGTAGAGAGTTCGTCGGATGGGAAACAACGCCAGTTTGCGGAAAAGAATCTCCATTTCACGCCTCTCTCGCAGCAGTGTCGCGGAAGCGTTTCCGATACTCGCTCGGACTCACCTGCTTGATCGAACGAAAGTAACGGGAGAAGTGTTGGACCTCTGCAAAACCGAGTTCGGCAATTTCATTGATCGGCAAATCCGTCTCCACAAGCAGCCGCGCAATCTGGTCGGTTCGCACGCGCCGAATCTCCTCCAGGATCGACCTTCCAATCGCTGCACGAAATCGTTTCTCCAGCGAGCGCCGGGAAACACCGGAGTTGCGGGCGACGTCGTCCACCGAAATGCTCGTGCGTGCATTATCCCGGATAAACCTCAACGCTTTCCCCAAATGCGGTTCATCGGCCGCAACGAAATCCGTCGAACGCCGCGCCACCACCTGCGTCGCGGTCGCCAGAATGCGCCGCGAGATCCCGTCATATCCGCGCATCAATCCGGACAGGGCATGCGCGGCTTCGTAGCCCGCTCTTTGGAAATCAATGGCAACGCTTGAAAGCGGAGGGTTCGTCAGTCCGCAGACGATTTCATCGTTGTCGGCGCCGATGACACCTGCGACATCCGGCACCGCCAGGCCTGCGGCTTTGCACGCCTCCATGACGCGCTGGCTGCACTCATCGTTGCACGCCATGATCCCGATCGGTTTCGGAAGGGTATGCAGCCAGTCGGCCAATGCCCGAAGCTCGTCACCGCGATCATGGCCCGCTCGCGAAATCTCGTAATGTGAGACGACGGTCATCCCAGCCTGATCAAGCCGGCGTTGAAAGGAAATCTTCCGCAATCCCGACCATGCGGTGTTCTCGTATTCGGTTCGCGCGTATCCGCAGTAGGCAAAATGCTTGAATCCGCAGCTCAACAGGTGCTCCGCCGCCATCCTGCCAATCGTGTCAGAGTCCGTAATGACGTTCACGACACCCGGGACCTCGCTCTTCCGGTGCCCGATCACCACCGCAGGAATTCCACAATCCAGCGCTTCCTCAAGCTTTCCGGTGTCGCGAAGAATGATGCCGTCGGCTTCCACATTCCTCAGCATCTGCGAACCCTCTTCAAGACCGCCGGGCTCCCAATAAAATTGCCACGGGCCATGGTGATGGGCGTAGTTTGCGATGCCGCACAATAATTCGCGGCCAGACGCCCGCGACGATTCAATCCACAGGATGACTTTTGGAATGTTCGTCATGGGCGTTCAATCAACAATGCGCCGTCAATCTCCAAAACCCGACAGACTAAATTTGAAGAATTCGTGCAGGAAGGTTCCCGTTCGCGAAAAGACGGCGCAGCACCAACCCAAATACGAAACGCGATCGGGAGACAGGAACGGAAACGAAAGGGGTGAAATCAAATCCAGCCGCGCGGACCGAACCGCAACCACAGCCGTTGCGAGGGTTGGATCAGAACCTCCCGGAGGAGTTGTTCCATGCTGGCTGCTTCCGGCTCTTGCAGTCGCCGCGCCAGAAACAAGGCGGCCAGGAATGCCATGGATGCGGCGGCAAAGAAAACCGTGTAGCGATTCCAGGAAATGCCCATCCAAACCGCTTCGCGCCGGCCGATGGCATCGATCAGCAGCCCCCAGCCAATCGGCGCAAGTCCAAGCGTCACGTTGGCCAGAACAGAATACAGTGCGAAGAAATGGTTCCGGCCCATCTTCGGAATGACAGCCATTGCGAGGCGGCTGTTTGCCATATTGATCAGAGCCGCCAGCAGACCCATGCAAAACTGGAGCACGGCCAATCCAACCAGCCGCACATCCATCACTTTTCCCGAGAACGCCACCCAACCGGCCAACACCAGCATCCAGGCAGCGAGCGAGAAGGTCAGCACGGGTTTGCTTCCGAGCCGGTCCAGCCGGTGGCCGATGAAACCCAGGCTGCTCAGGCCGCCGAGAAATGCCACCGAGGTGATGAGCAGGATGCGTCCCTCACTCAAACCCACTTCCATGCGAAGGTACGCAACGGTGAATGCCGTCATGCCGCCATAGGCCACAGACCAGGCAACCACCGCGCTCAACAGTTTTTTAAACGGCGGAAATCGCAGCATCTCGACCCACGGGATTCGGGCGTTCGAAGTCCTCGGAGGCTCGGAGATGGGCGCGTCGGGGATGCGTTTCAGGAAGATGAGGCTCGTTCCGCCTGCCGCGGCGCTGAATGCAAAAAGGAGCGAAAACTGCCACGAATGGGTTTGTCCACTAAGCAAGGCCGCCGCAATCAGGAACGCAACGAAGCACCCAAAGTTTGTCGTCGCCGCATCCCGGACGAGGTACCTTCCCCGCAGCGGCTCAGGCACCAGTTCCGTGATCCACGGCAGCCATGCGCTGCTTGAAATTCCTCGCGAAAGGTTGAAGCAGAACAACAGGGCAATCGTCAGGGCCAGCCGATTGTTCGCATCGAGAAAAGAACTCGCAAGCGGGACGAGCGCGATTCCAATGATGAAGAACACCCGCGTTCCCCACCCAGCGTACACGAATCGCTTGTAGCCGATGCGATTGATGTAATTTGCAGCCGGAATCTGGGAAATGACCAGCAGAGGCATCATGCCAGCCACGATGCCGAGGACCGTTGCACTGGCTCCCAGCGATTTCGCGTAGAGCACCATCGGGCTGCTCTGCATGATTGGAAACGAAAGTGCATTGAGTGCACCGAACCAGAAGGCGTTGTGCAGACCTGCGGGAAAGCTTGGAGACGGGGGCGGTGATAGGGGAACGTTGTTCAAGCGAGCGTGCGGCGATCAAAGCTTTGTCCGAATGCCACAGGCACGAGCCAGGCACCAGCCACGGATTGCCTCAAACAAAACAAACAAACCCACCGCAACCAGGCCCAGGCAGATCCACAGATGAAAATCCGCGGTGATGATGCCTGCGATCAACAGCACCGATCCCAGCACGCCACGAACAATGCGGCCTTGAAAACCGATATTTCGATCGAAGAAGCGACTCATACGCTGAAGGGTACTTAGCATATAACCAGCCCGAGGCAAAATGGTTCTGCAAGACTGGAGCGCTTGCATGCAGGATGCGAATCCGCAAAACTGCGCCGCCCTGACTCTTGGCAAATGAACATTCACCACCTGGAACTTTTCTACTACGTCGCACGGCACGGCGGCATCATGGAAGCCGTCAGAAACATTCCGTATGGAATCCAGCAACCCGCGGTCAGCGGACAGGTGGCGCAATTGGAGCAGTTCCTCGGAGTCACGCTATTTCGGCGCCGCCCATTCGCTTTGACAGCCGAGGGGCAGCGTCTCTTCGCGTTCATCGAGCCGTTCTTCGCGGGGCTTGACTCGATTGTCACGGAACTTCAGGGCGGACAGGCTCGACAGGTCCGAATCGGCGCGTCGACCATTGTTTTGAGAGATCATCTGCCGGCGATCATTCCATCCGTGAAAAGGAAGTTCCCCGGGCTGCGCGTGTTGTTGCGGAACGGCTATCCTGCAGAGTTTGAAACGCTGTTGCACAGCGGTGAGCTCGACCTGGCCATCACCCTTCTGGAAAAAAAATCCATGACGGGACTCCGGTCTGAGGTGCTCCTTGAGGCGCCGCTGGCGTTGCTCGTCCACCGCGATTCTCCCATTACCGCCGCGAACCAGCTGTGGTCGCAGGACAGGATCGACACACCTCTTATCTGTCTTCCGCCTGGCGAGCTTGTCACCCGCTTGTTTCAACAAAAACTCAGGCAAATGAAGATCGACTGGTTCCCGGCGATCGAAGCGAGTTCCGCTGACCTCATCGACACTTACGTCTCTGCCGGACTTGGAATTGGACTTTCAGTGCTGACGCCGCATTGGAAACGTCCCGCGGAAGTGCGAGCGCTCCCGCTGGACGGTTTTCCGCCGATTCTGATGGGAGCCTTGTGGCGGGGCAAGCCGAACAAAGTGATTGAATCCTTCGTGAGTGCCATGCGTTCGCGCGCGTCAGGTCTATCGCCAAAACCCGGCGCCATTAAGGCTTGAGCCGGCTGCCTCGGTTCAAGACACAGTGCGCGGTCGTGTGACAGGGCCCGCTTCAGCCTCCGCTCGCCGCTGATCCATTTCCGCACAAACACGCCGCTCCTTCCCTGTCAGCTGCGATGATCCCCTCTTTGGCAGCGCGAATGCTCCTTTCCCGGATGTTCAGTCAACAATCGGTTCATCATGCATTCTGACCGTTACAAGACAAACGCAGCCAAAACGCAGGGCGGCTTCACACTCGTTGAAGTCGTCATCGCGATCGCGATTGTCGCCACTGCATTCGCCGGCACAATCCTGTGCTACACCCAATTGGCCCGCCGCGCGCAATGGTCCGGATACTCCCTGGCGGCGCAGGCTCTTGCGATCCAGCAGATCGAGCAGGCTCGCTCGGCAACTTACGATCCCGCCCAGAATGCGACGGGCGCCAATCCGGACGGACGCAATGAGATCACGAATATGGTGCTGATCGCGCGGGCGCGCTCGGGGGAGACGGTTACGGGCTACACGACAAACATCCTTGATATCCCCTACTCCGGGAACAATTTCGTTTTCGCGACCAATTACGTGACGCTTAAACCCATTCCCGTCGGCACAGGCACAGGCCTCAGGGTGTGGATGGTGAAGGTCGACACCGTATGGCCATTTTCGTGGGCGAATCAAATAAGGCTGTTTACGAACTCCATTTCCACCTACTGCGCGCCGGACAATCGATCCGGCGACACCCTCTTCAACTGACTTTGGGAAGCATATGAAACTGTTTTCGAATCCAGGAAGGATGGGCGTTCAATCCCGGCCGGTGTCTCTCGCGGGATTTACCCTCATCGACATCATGGTATCGATGGGCATTTTCAGCATGGTCACGGTGGCCATGGTTTACGCCCATCTGTTTGGGCTTCGCTATAATCAACTGGTGGAGAGCAAGCTTGGCGCGAGTGATGATGCGCGGCGCGGACTAGGCGAACTTTGCCTGCACGTGCGAACCGCGAAGTTCCATTCCATCGGGAACATGGGAAACTCGGGATTCGAAGCGCTGGAGGACGGAGTCCAACAGCGTGGCAACGCGTTGCAACTGATTCTGACCACGAACCAGAGCAGCAGCATCACCTATTACTTCGAGACCAACACCCCTGGCAATTTCACCCTCCGCCGGATCCGGACCGGGAATCTTACCCCCCAAATCATTGCCAGCCACTTGACGAACAATTTCCAGAACAGCCTTGTCTTCATAGCGGAAGATCACAAGGGCGAACCGATCTATGACCTCTCGAATCGCCGCGTAGTGAGGTTCATTCTCGATTTCTGCCAGTATCAGTACCCGCTGACGCAGGTGGGTCCTGGCAATTTCTACGATCGCTACAAGATGGAATTCCGACTCACCCCGCACGTTCCCGAAGGCCGATGAAAACAAATCTCCGTCCAAATCGTCGCACACTGTCAGGCTATGCCCTGTTCATGGTGCTCGGTATCACCGCAGTCAGTTTCATTGTTCTGGCGTCCACATCGCAGCGAACCTACACGCTTTCCAAGCTGAACGACCGTCATGCTGAACTGATGATGTGCCAGAATGCGGCCGAAGCATCCGTCGAGGCGGTGTTTGCAAAGATGCAATATGACTTCCAGTCAGCGGGCGGACCCGGCACGGTCACAAACAGCCTGAACTCAATCCATTACCGCGGTTATATCCCGCGTTCCACGAACGATGCTTATTGGGCGCGATTTATCTTCTCAGATGGCCAGGGAAATAATGGCAAGACGTATGTCAACCAGATTGCCCAGTACACAGGGCAGTTGCCTCAAGCGTACGAAGGGCGCTACACGGCGAATGCTCCCGTTTATAGGATCCTTTCAAACGCGAAGCTCGCCAGCGGAGGCAACGGCGTCATCGGAACCGCCCAACAGGATGTGCTGCTCGCCCTCGTGCCGCTCACTGCCTACGCGATTTTCTACAACGACCTGCTGGAGTTCAGCACGTGCGCAACGATGGTTGTGAACGGACCTGTTCATTGCAATACCAACATCTATGTGGGAGCCGGGAGCGGCGCCACCCTGACCTTCAACACCACGGTCACTTCCGCCGGACTGATCACAGCGCCGCGCAACAATGGCACCACATGGACCGGGCCGACGAATTATAATACTTCCAACTGGCGCACCCGCTTCAATGGCACTCCAAAGTTCATCAACAACGTGCCGACGATCCAGATTCCGATCCCGATGACGAATACCTACAGCCTCCTGGAGATGCCGCTCAGCAATAACTACGCATCCACCATTGACCAACAACGGCTCTATAACAAGGCTGCGGTCATCATCCTGGTCAGCAACACGTCCGTGACCACAATCATCCAAAAAAGCCCGACAGCAGCAGGACTTCCGGCTGAGGACCCAAGCAAGGTTGTCCTCCGCTACACCAATCTCGTGGCATCGTCGCTCATCACAAACCTGCCATTCCTATCGATCTCGAACCGCTTTTACGATCGGCGCGAGGATAAAACGGCGTGGGTCACGCAAGTCGACATCGGTAAATATTCGCAATGGCTCAATAGCAACCCCAACGTGTCGGGTGTATCCGGCAAGTACCCGTCCGGCAGCGGCAATTATCCCACCATCCTTTACGTCGCCGACAATCGCACCACAAACGGACTGCTTTTCGGGGTTCGCCTGACCAATGGCATCGCCCCGCCCTCCAACGGCGGACAAGGCTTTACGGTCGCCACTCCGAATCCGCTCTATGTGCAGGGGCACTATAACTCTCCAAGCGCGCAGGGCACGACCAACACCTTCGCCGCCGGAACAGTTCCAGCGGCCCTCATGGCAGACTCCCTCACGATCCTCTCATCCCAGTGGAGGGATTCCCTGAGCTCTGGCAGTTACACGAGCCGCGATGCCGTCGATACGACCATCAACGCAGCCATTCTCACTGGCATCGTGCCCTCAACGGGCAATGGGAACACAGAATTCAGCGGCGGCGTACACAACCTGCCGCGATTGCTCGAAGACTGGAACTCAGACGATCAGGTTCTGACGATCAACACGTCCATGATCAACCTCTTCCGCAGCCGCAAAGCGACAGGCGAGTTCCTCAATCCAGGCACATACTACGATCCGCCCACCCGCCGCTTCAGCTACGATTTGAAGTTCAAGGATCCGGCGCAAACTCCGCCTGGAATTCCCTGCGCGCTGGTGGCGCTCCGCTTCGGCTGGGCGACCCCGCCGCCCAACACCCTCACATACAATGTCGCGCCTTAAGAAAACGTGGGCAGCCACGCTGCTCGGACTGGCTCTGTTACCTTGCCACGGGCAGCTGCCCTTCCTGGCGACCAACACGCCGGCGCTTCGGGTTGAAATGCGCGCCGGCGAAACGGTGGGTGCCGAACAGATCCATCGCGCGTTCATCTCACTTGGCACAAACAAGCTGGTTCTCAGGGTTCCCGGCGGTTTTCAACTCGATGCTGCCGATCCCGATCGCGTTGTTGTCTCAAATCTTGAACTCGGACAATACATTTCGATTCAGCTGGTTCCACGTTCTCAGGCTGGAGACGCTCCTGCGAGGGACGCATGGAAGCAACGTGCGTTGCGGCTGGGCCAAAATCCGACGATCGTCGAAGAGCTGACCGAATACGCCTTGAATCGAAGTGGACCCGGCTTCGATCTTCGCTGGATGCAGTCCGGCGCGGAACAGCGGGCCCGCGTTGTCTATATCCCGACTTCGAGCGGCACCCTTGAGATCTCGCTCTTTGCAAGCGCCGCCCAGTTCGATCGGGCCCGATTGTTCCTGCGCATTGTCCTGGCCAGCATGCAAACCGACGAACACGGTCCGATCGTCATCACTCCGCTCCCTGACTTCTCCTGACCGGGAGATTTTGCCCGGCAGAAATTTCTCAGCGCCAGCTTCGATCACTTCCGAACCGCCGCGACCTGGCGCATTACCCCCGGCACGGTATCCTTTTCAGTCCCGGTAAAAGTTGGCGAAGAGTTTGCTTACGTAACGTGAAACGAACTGACGTTTATCATGGCACTGCCCTTTTTTAACAACTCACATCGAAGGAAGCTGGATCAAATCGTTGCCATAGACCTGGGCAACCGCTTCACGAAAGCCGTACATGTGCAACGCCGCAGCGACGGGCTCGCCCTCGGCGGATTTGCCATTCTCGATGCACCTCTGTACGAAAAGACAATGCCCGTCGAGCTCCTGAAGGAACATCTCGCCGCAGTCCTGAAAACGCTCGATACGAAGGCGAAGCATGTTGCACTGACTGTCGGAGTGAATGACGCGATTGTCAGACACGTGGACATGCCCGCGATGCCCGACGACGATCTCCGGCAGATTCTCAAAAACAATTCACGAACCTATCTTCAACAGGATCTCAGCGGCTATATCTTTGATTTTTTCCGAGGCAACGCCACAGCGCCCAAAGCCGACGCCAAGAACCCTGGCTCGACAAAGCAAACAATTCTCATCGCCGCAGCGAAGAACCAGCTCGTGGATGACTACTCGAAAGCCACTAAAGGAGCCGGACTCATCGCCGACCACATAGTGCCCTGTGTCATTGGACCTGTGAATGCCTTTGAAAATGCCTTTCCGGATGCCTGGAAGAACGATGTCGTCGCGCTGGTCGACCTCGGCTTCAAGTCGTCCTCGATCTCGATTGTGCGCGAGGGCGAACTGGGCTTGAACCGCGTCGTGGGAATCGGCGGCGACAAACTGACAACCGGCCTTGCCGATGCGATGAGCATCAGTTACGCGGAAGCCGAGGGCATCAAGATCGGCATGCCTTCCGAGGTGAATTCCGTCCTGGAGGCGTTGCTCATCCCGCTCGCCCGCGAGCTTCGTGCGTCGATGGATTTCTTCGAACACCAGCAGGATCGAGCCATCTCACGAGTCCTCATTTCGGGCGCCACTGCCAAATCCGAATTTGTGCTGCAGGTCCTCCGCCAGGAACTTGGCGTCGAATGCACCACTTGGGACTCAACCCAATCATTCAAACACGCGCTTCCTCCTGAACAGCTTGCCGAACTCGAACAGGTCCATCCGCAGCTGAGTGTTGCGATCGGAACCGCGCTTACCGTCCTTTGATATGCCCATCCGCATCAATCTTCTCGCCGAAGCAAAAGCCCTTGAGGATCTTCGCCAGCGCGACCCGGTAAAGCGGGTCATCCTGGTTGGTGTGATTCTCCTGATGCTCATCCTCGCCTACAGCAGCTCCCTCGTCGCGCGAACGTTAGTATCGCGGAGCGAAGTAAGCCGGCTGGAAGACGAAATCAAATCCCGTGAATCAGAATACGTCGGAATTCTTCAGAGCCAGAAGGACCTCGTCGACCATGGTCTCAAGCTCGTGGCTCTGCACAAGCTCTCCACAAACCGCTTTCTAATCGGTAATCTGCTTCAGACGCTTACCGAGCCTGTCTCTCCCGATGTCCAGCTCACCAGCCTTTCTGTCAGTCACAGTTACGCGCAAACCCCGGAGGTCAAGTCGAAGCCCGGCGAACGTGTGACGCCAAAGCCCGCGACATCGAAGGAACGAATCGTCCTCACGTTGCAGGCCCGCGACAACAGTGACAATCCCGGGGATGCGGTTCAGATCTTCAAGGAGAAGCTGTCCACCAACACCTATTTCTCGACACTACTGCGCCACACGAACGAATTTCGGCTGGTAACCCTGGGTGCACCCCAGGCGGACCCGTCCGGAAAACCCTATCTTAGCTTCACCCTCGAGGCCCGACTTCCGGAAAAGATGCGATGAGAAAGCTCAGCCAAGCAAAAAGAAATCAAGTCATCCTGACCTGCATCATGGTGTTGCTGGTCCTGTGCGGCCTCTGGTCGTTCCTGATCCGTTACCAACACAGTGTGATCGATCAACTCGACGTCAAGAAAGCCGCGAGCGAATCGAAGAAACTGCGCGTTATGCAGATCATTGCGAGCAGCCGCGCCATCGAATCCGAACTTGACCTGATCGATCAGAAACTCACCGAACACGAGGACCGGATGGCCAGCGGAGATCTCTATTCTTCAATGGTTTCCCTCGTCCGCGGATTCAAACAGGATCACAACATCGACATTCCCCAGTTCATGGCAGGCAATGAATCGCAAGTCGATATGCTTCCCCGTTTTCCCTACAAGCAGGTCAGCCTCACGATCTCCGGATCAGGCACCTATTTCGACATCGGGAAGTTCATCGCCGATTTCGAGAACCAGTTTCCTGCCGCGCGAATTCAAAACGTCAACCTTGCCCGCTCATCCGCGCAAAGTCCTGAAGATCGCGAAAAACTCGCGTTTCGAATGGAAATTGTGTCCTTGGTGAAACCGCCGCAACGGGCGTCAACGAAACCGCTATGAACCTCCACTGCTTTCGATCACTTCTTCTGGCGACGCTGTTCCTGTTCCTCCTCTCGCAGGAGGCAGCAGAGGCACAATCGCGGGCCATTCCACGATTGCGTCCGCTTGACCTGATCACGAACGACGTGCCCAAATCGGTATTCACAATACCTTCGCCTGAGAGCCAGGCTCGTGATCCATTTTTCCCTGAGTCCGTCCGCCTCAAACCCGGAACCAAGACATCGGCGCCGCGGCCTGCAATCAAGCTGCTCTATAATGGCCTCTCCGGAACAGCCGAGAAGCCGCTGGCAATCATCAACGGCAGAACACTTGCCCCTGGTGAATCAACAGAACTTCGGGCCGGTGCGGCGCGGGCCACGCTGCGCTGCGTGTCAATTCAGGGCGAAACGGTCGTCGTGGAAATCGACGGACGGCAGATGACCCTTCGACTCGGCGACAAGAAATAGCCTCGATCCCCAGCTGGATTCGTAAACTCTTCTGTCTCATGCGCATTCCGCATGAGACATTTTTTTTCACGGTTTCAGCGGCAACGTTGCCTCGCCGGTAAGTGACGTTTGTCCAGAGGTAATACAAATAACATTCTTACTCCGCTGTTTACCAGCGATCCTCCTGCTAACGATCCATTGGCACTGCGACTGCTCAATGCACAATAGAACGTCCGAAGCACCTTTGGACAAACGGAATCTTAACAACATGAAACGTAACCTCGTTTTCCTGATTGCTGCCGGACTAATGATCGGCCGGTTGGCTGTATGCGCCCAGGACAATCCACCTGTCTCAGAAACCCCCAACGCAGCTCCAGCTGCTGATGTGACTGCGCCTGCTGAAACAGCAACGACAGCCGACAGCACTGCCGCTGTCGAAGTAAACGTCGAGAACGAGCCTGTCAGCAGCATTTCCCCGGCGTCGGATCACGATGCCGCCCCTTCCGCCACAATGTCGGCGATCATCCCGTTGATCGTCATGGACGAGGTTCCGCTAACCGACGCCATCAAGAATCTCGCGCGCCAGGCCAACATCAACTACATGCTCGACCCGCGCCTTGTGTTCGGCCAGCCGGGAGCTGATGGGCGTCCCGTGCCGCAGCCAAACGTTTCAATTCGCTGGGAAAACATTTCAGCCGAACAGGCGCTGAACGCGCTGCTCAACAACTACACTCTCCAGATGGTGGAGGATCCCAAGACACGCATTGCACGGATCACCCTCAAGGATCCCGCCGCGCCCGATCCCTTGCTCACCAAGATCATCCAGTTGAAATACGCCAGCCCCAGCAATCTCATCACCTCGGTGCAGTCTGGTTTCGTCGACCGGCGCAGCAAGGTGATCGCAGATGTGCGCACGAGCCAGATCGTCGTCGTAGCGACGGAGAAGGAACTTCGCGCGATAGACGAAATGGTGCTGCGCCTGGATCTCCCCACCCGCCAGGTGCTGATCGAAGCCCGCCTGCTCGAAACCTCGATGAACCCGAAGACAGTCAAGGGACTCGATTGGACAGGCACGCTTCAGGCCCAGAAGTTGAGCTTCGGAAACAATCTCCAGAGCCAGCCGCAGGACTCGGGACAGTCCGACAACAAGCCGCTCGCAAGCGCATGGCCCAAGATGATGTTTGACACAGCACGAGGCTTCAATCCCGGCACGGCGTTCCTCGACGCAGACGGCGTCAGTGCGGTGTTCGCGTTCCTCAACAAGAACGCCGAGGCCAAAGTCATCTCTGCGCCCCGCACCGTGACCCTCGACAATGAAACCGCTAAGATTGATGTCGTTCGACAGATCCCGATCATCACGACTTCGCCGTCCTCAGCAAACACCCCCGGCGCATCATCGATCACCTATTCGAACGTCGGCGTCATTCTCAATGTTACTCCCAGAATCTCCGCTGACGACACGGTTAACCTGAAGGTAACTCCGGAAGTCTCCCGCGTATTCAGCATCGATGAGGTCCAGAGCGGCGGCGCACAGAACACAGTCTATACATTCGACAAGCGCGTGCTCACAACAACGGTGGTCATCCCTAGCGGAAACACCCTGGTGTTGGGCGGTCTCGTGCAAGACGACATCCGCACTGGCAACACGAAGGTTCCAGGCCTCGGCGACATTCCCTTCCTCGGCCGCGCCTTCCGCACGGACAGCAAGGAGCGCTCACAGAACAACCTACTGATTTTCATCACCCCGACAATTGTGCAGGATTCAGACTATCAGCCAACGCAGACCACGTTCCTCCGCAACCCCGTGCCCAAGGAAGATTCAAAAGAATGGTCCTCGTGGGACAGCGGCAAGCCCAAGGATTGGAGCCGTCGAAACAAGTCGGACGCCAAGTTCCAGGACTTTTCCAGCGCCAACTGACCCCGACCTGAAAGCAGCGATATGAAACACTCGATCGGTAAACTCATGCTCTGTCACGTCAAGTGGCTCGCAGTCCTCGTCGTCGCGACGATGGCGGCGACGGTGGCCCACGCGCAACGCAACTCGCCAGTTGGTTCCTGGGATGTGGTCGCCTCCGGCGGAGGCCAGGCTGCCTTGATGATTCTGGAGTTCGGCGCGGACAATACAGTGTCCGGTTACGCCCTGTTCTCTGGAGTTCAGAAGAAGGCTCCCAAGGATAATGGACGTGGCGTGCCCGCGTCTCGCGATGGATCTGATGGTGCGAGCACGAACGCACAGACCAAGCGAACCAACTGGTTCGGCTTCACCCCCATCTCTGGAACCTGGATGATGGATTTGAAGGGAAATACCGTTGGCTTCTATACATTCATCGGAGCCGTCGGAGGCGAAGAGGTGGTCAACTCCGTCAGTTTCCGCGGCAAGGCGCAGGCTAACAAACGCCTGACCCTCGTCGCTTCAACGACCTACGGCAAGGTAGCCTTCCGTGGCATTCCGCTTCGAACCGTCACGCCCAAAGGCGGCGGGACATTCGATGCCTCAGGGTGGTATGGAGCCAGGAAAATAAAGAACGTCGTGGATCAGGAGTTCTTCTCCCTCGCCCTGTCGGAAGTGCCAAACGTCTATATCATCGAAGGAAGCGGGCCTACATACGAATACCCTTACGAGGGAGGAAGCGTGGCCATGATCTCTCGACAAAAGAAGATTGGTTTCGCCATTCAGGAAAGGACGGGGACAAACGACGTTCTGCGAGCATCCATCGGGAATTTCAATAACGGCAAGAAAACCTCCGCAGTCACCAAAGGGGTTATTCAAGCGAGCGATTCCTATTTCGAATTCAAGGCGGTGCGTTTCGAATAACGAGTCCGCGACAATCTGATTCCTTTTCTCAAAGCGCCGCCCTGTTTGGGCGGCGCTGTTTTTTCACACCTGCGATGTCCAGGTTCAATCCGTCACTCCACGTTCAGAGCTCTTTCAAGGAACTGCTCCAGGTGCGGGAGGATGGTGGTGTCCGCCGTGACAAGGGTGGCACCTGCCGCACGGGCGGCATCCTGCAAGCCGCTGTCGGCGTCCGAGGCAAATGCAATGATTGGAATATGCTTCGTCTCCGAGGTGTTTCGCAGTTCGGCAATGGCTGAACAGGCGTCGGAGGCCTGGCTGTACAAGTCAACGAGCACAACCAGCGGACGGCTCTCCAGCGCTTTTTTGACGAGTTCGTGCCCGATGGGAACCACCTGCACGCGGTAGTTGAGATCCCGGAGCCGATTCGCCACCTGTGTTCCAGGCAGCAGCTTCTCGTAAGCAATCAGCGCCAAGGGTTGAGTCATGCCTTTAGGATGAAAGCCGGGGCTGAAAACTGCAAAACGATTTCCTTCCGAAAACCTCCGGACAGACCCGACAGTTGGGAACCTGCGCTACGAAAATGGCAGAAGAATCTACAGTATCAGCGCAATCACAATTCCGTCAGCGCCTCCCGCTTTAAGCATTCAATCCGGTATGGCTTTCAATGATGCCCTTGGCAATCGCGTGCCGGGTTAATCCAGCGACGTCGTGAATTCCCAGCTTGTTCATCACCTGCTGCCGATGCTTCTCAACCGTTTTGATGCTGATGCACAGCTCAGCAGCGATCTGCTTGTTTGCGCGGCCTTCGGCAATCAACTGCAAAACCTCTGCTTCGCGTGTCGTCAGGTGATCCGTCCGCCGCCGTGCGGGCTGGCCGCTCGCGAATGCCTCACGACACTGGTCCCGCAAACGCTTGGCGATCGACGGGCTGAAATAGGCATTCCCGCGATGCACCTCCCGGATGGCCTTCAACAACTCGTTTGCCGCCGTTTGTTTGATGAGGTATCCCGCTGCCCCAGCTTCGGTTAGCTGCTGGACATATTCATCATCGCTGTATGAGGAAAGAACCAGAACCTTCGTCGCCGGCAGCGCGTGCGCGATCTGCCGGGTGGCCTCCAAACCGTTGAGTTGCGGCATGGCGATATCCATCACAACCACGTCAGGCATCATTTTTTTGACATTCTGGACAGCAGTCCTGCCGTCCCCCGCTTCTCCAACGATTTCAATGTCACCTTCCGCAATCAATAACGCCCTCAACCCCTGCCGGACAACCGTATGATCATCCGCAAGAAATACCGTAATTTTTTGCATACCTATGTCGGTGTGTACTCTCGTTGTAAATTCACATCGAACCTAACGCGAGATCCGGTTTGTGCCAGACGCATTTTGGAAAATCTTGTTCGGGAAAAACCCCATGAACGGGCCTCTCGCACAGCGGCAGTATCCGCCCGATGTTGAGACTTCGCCTTATTCCCGTGCTCTGTCTGGCCGGATGCCTGCACGCCGGGGCGCAACCTCTGGCCTCCGAGGAACAGCCGTTGCAACTTCCGGCGGCCGGTGCCCTCAGCGCGCGCCTTCTCGCGCCCCAGCTCGTGGAAGTCACACTGGTCAACTCGAAACCAAGCCAGGCGGCCCCTGTCACCCAGTGGAACTTTATCGGACGAGACGGACGCGCACGCCTGCCTGCACCCGCCGATATTTCCGTGACTGCTAGCGGCCGATCTATACCCGTTGAGCAGGTTGGGTTCAGGAGACGTGTGCTGTACGCACCCCTGAAGGAACGCGATCTGCGGATTGGAAATCACCTCTTCGTTCAGCTGGGCACCGCCCCTGGGTCGAACGATGTGATCGAAGTCCGAATCCCGGGCGCCCGGGGTGGAACCGGTCCCACCAGATTATCCACGAAAGCCACGCCAGATCGCTGGTCGCCCGCCATTCACATAAATCAGATTGGCTATCTTCCGCGGCAGCACAAGGCCGCAATGATAGGCTACTATCTCGGTTCTCTTGGCGAACTTGACCTGGGCTCTGTATTCAAGAATGGAACACCCGTCTTTCATCTTATTGACCCCACGGGCGCTTCAGTGTTCCAGGGTGAACTTAAAACACGGCTGGATCGGGGCTTCCCGTTCGCGTCGTACCAGAAGGTTTACGAAGCCGATTTCACACAGTTTGAGAAACCCGGCACGTATCGGGTGTTCGTGCCGGGATTAGGCGTGTCGTGGCCGTTCCAAATCAGTGACGATGCCGCCGCCGCGTGGACCCGAACCTACGCGCTGGGACTTTATCACCAGCGTTGCGGCACAGACAACGTCCTGCCCTTCACGCGCTTCACGCATGGCGACTGCCATGCGGCGCCCGCGGAAGTTCCAGACCGTTCGGCACGGTTCGAAAATGTGAATTATGTCCTGGAACAGGAAACAGAAGGCGCGCGTGAGGGACGTCATACCGCGCGTCCATTGAAGGATGTCGCTGCCAGCCTGTACCCGTTCATCAACAAAGGGCCGGTCGATGTTCGGGGCGGACACCATGATGCCGGTGACTACAGCAAATACACCGAAAACAGCGCGAACCTGGTGCATCTGCTGGTCTTCGCAGCCGACAATTTCCCGGGCGTCGCCGATTTGGATAATCTCGGCCTGCCGGAGAGTGGCGATGGAAAGAGTGACATTCTTCAGGAAGCAAAATGGGAGGCGGATTTTCTGGCGAAAATGCAGGATGCGGACGGCGGCTTTTATTTCCTGGTGTATCCGCGCGAGCGCCGCTACGAAAACGATGTCACGCCCGATCACGGCGATCCGCAGGTCGTGTTCCCGAAGACAACCGCGGTTACCGCAGCCGCAACAGCCGCGCTGGCACAATGCGCCTCGTCTCCTGCCTTCAAACGGCAGTTTCCGGATGCCGCGGCACTGTATCTTGTAAAGGCGCGCAAGGGATGGGAATTCCTGGAGAAAGCCATTGCAAAACATGGAAAGGACGGCGCCTACCAGAAGATCACGCATTACGGGAATGATTTCATACATGATGACGAACTCGCCTGGGCTGCGTGCGAAATGTTCGCAGCCACGGGAGAAGATCGCTACGCGGAACGTCTGGCGGAATGGCTCAATCCCTCGGATCCTGCCACGCGCAAATGGAGTTGGTGGCGCTTGTTTGAAGCGTATGGCCATGCCATCCGAAGTTATGCTTTCGCTGAACGGAGCGGGCGCCTGAAGGCGAATCAACTCGACCGCTCCCTTGTCGCGAAGTGCGAATTGGAGATCGAGACTGCGGGAATGGATCAGTTGCAACGGTCCGAGAACAGCGCCTATGGCACCAGTTTCCCGATCGAAACCAAACGCACACGCAGCGCGGGCTGGTATTTCTCGAGCGATGCGGCTTTCGACCTCGCGGTGGCCTGTCAGCTGAAATACCCCGTGATGAACGATCCTCGAAAGCAATTCATGAACGCGATCCTTCGCAACGTGAACTTCGAGTTTGGCTGCAACCCCGTCAACGTGTGTTATCTCACCGGGATCGGATGGCGTCCTCAACGCGAGGTCGTTCATCAATACGCCCAGAACGACCGCAGAATTCTTCCGCCTGCTGGAATCCCGCTTGGGAACATTCACGATGGATTCGGCTGGTTGGATCACTACGGAAAGGAACTCGGGGAAATCAGTTATCCCGCGGACGACGATTCGATCGCGCCTTATCCCATGTACGACCGCTGGGGCGACAGCTTCAACCTGAAGCAGGAGTTCGTCGTTTCAAACCAGGCGCGAGGACTCGCGGCACTTGCGTGGTTGATGGCGCAAACCCCGTTGAAAGCCCAGCCATGGAAACCTCAACTGGCCCGCATCAGCGGCATCCCCGCAGGCGTGCGCGCGGGGCAGACGAATCGATTAGAGCTGACCGTGGACGGCGTCGATCTTTCTGAGGCACGGACTGTTTGGGAAACTGGCGGAGAACCCTTTATCGGAAGGACGTTTGTGTTCGAACCCGCGAAATCGGGAAGACAATGGATTGACGCTGAAGCGCTGCTGCCTGACGGGCGCCGCTTCGTCGCTGTCACAAACCTCATTGTTCGTTGAACGATATTCAGCCGCGTCTGTTAAGTTACCACGGGCAAAGGCTGCCGCTTGAGTTGACGAAGATCCTGCTGTTGGCGAAGCAGCTCATCGCGCTCCGCATCGGAAATTTCCGACAGCCCCGCGCGCCGGCCGAGGGCCTGCATCTGCCGATCAAAAAATTGATTTCGCAAACGCGTCGCAATGTCCGCGAGCTGCTGCGCGGGATTCGGCAGCGGTCGATCTTCAGCCGCGGCTTCCGTGATAAGGCTGCGCATCGCGGCATCCTCCAGCTGGCTTAAAAAATCGCCAAGGTTCCTCCACGCCTCGCCCGTTTCTAGCTCCACCCGCTTCGCAATCGCCGCGCGAACGTGGTCGTGTTGAATCCAGCGAAGATCAAGGTGCGATGCGCACCAGCGAACGAGGTCTTCGTGTCGGAAAATGACTTTAAGAAGCCAAAGCTCCTGCGTCGTCGGCCTCGGCATTTCCGGCTCCTCGTCAGGCGGCCCCCCGGCCGCTGGCTCCCGATCAGGCAACTTGTAACTCAGGCCTGACTTTTTAAATTCGGCTCGCACCGATTCGGCGGAAACTCCCAGGTGCAGCGCGGTCTTCTGCGCGTATTTATCAATCAATACGTTGTTTCCAGTCTTATACACGGCCTGCGCCATCTCCCGAAGCACCGCAAGCCGCCCTTTGTCAGTGCCGACGTCGTGCAGTGCAGTGAGCCTCCCGAGGTAATAGTCAAAGAATCCCTGCGCGGCGGCGATCACGTTTCGAAACGCGTCAGCGCCTGACGCCTTGATCAGGCTGTCGGGATCATGAGGCGCCGGAACGATCGCCACGCGAACAGCAAACCCGGTCTCCAGCAAGCCGTCGAGCGCCCGAACCGTGGCGTTCTGGCCCGCGTTGTCGGAGTCGAAACACAGCACGACCTCGTCGGTGTAACGCTTCAGGATGCGCGCGTGCTCATGGGTGAGGGCTGTTCCCTGCGGCGCCACGATGTTCTCCACTCCCGCCATAAAACATGCGATCAAATCCAGCTGGCCTTCGCAGACGATCGCGAAACCGCCATCGAGAATCGCGCGCTTGGATTTATCGAGTCCAAAGAACACTTTGCTCTTTGTGAAAATCGGCGTCTCAGGCGAATTGACATACTTGGCCGACTTCTCGTCGCCAGCCAGCACACGCCCGCTGAATGCAATCACCCTGCCCTGCTCGTCGCAAATCGGGAACATCAGCCGCCCGCGGAACCGATCGTAGAAGTGATCGCTGCCCTCCTTGCGCAGCACGAGACCGGACTTCTCCATCATGTCAGCCGCAAACCCCTTGCTGCGGCCCCAGTTGACGGTGTCGTCCCACGCGTCTGGCGCACAGCCAATCCGAAACAGCCTGATCGCGTCAGCCGTCACTCCCCGTTTTGCGAGGTAATCGCGCCCCGCCTGACCGGCAGCTTCGTTGGCAAGGCAGTTCTGCCACCGCTGCGTGATCTGCTCATGAATCTGCAGCAGTGTGTCCTTGAGGTGGCGGGACTGAACCTGTTCCGCGCCTTGCTCAAATTCCAGGGGGATCTTCGCGCGGTCGGCGAGCCGCTTCAGAGCTTCAGGAAAATCCACGCTCTCGTATTCCTTGACGAACGTGAACACGTCTCCGCCTTTGTGGCAGCCAAAGCAATGAAAGATCTGGCGGCTGGGATTGACGTTGAAGCTCGGGCTTTTTTCCTTGTGAAACGGGCAGAGGGCGACGAAGTTCGCACCCGCGCGTTTCAACGGCAGATACGATCCAATGACGTCCACGATATCACTGGCGGCACGAATCCGTTCCAGGGTGGCGGGAGCAATGAAGCCCGGCATGCGGGCAGATTATTCAGCGGCGGAATCGAAACAAGGCTGATTGCAGGGAACTCAAGGGGTGGCGAATTCTCGCTGCTGGAATTCCTTCGACTCGGGCACCGTCGGCTTGATCAGGAGAAATCCGAGCTGACCGCGAATGAACGAGCCGGTCAAGGAGTGCTGAAAAACCTGGGACTGCACCTCGTAAAGGCTTGGAAAAAAATCGCTTCCGTAAACCTCATTCTGGTACCTCTCGGCAGCCTGGATTTCAGCGGTGCTGTAAGCGCGGGCGTTCAACAGGGCGAGGCTGGCGATCAGCACGCACCCAAGCCGCACTACTCCCGCGACCATTCCGAGGTAGAATTCACTGCTGCCGAACGCATCACTTCCAATCAGCTTTCCGCCAGCCGCCTTTTTCAAATAGGAAAAGCCAATGAAGAACACCAGGCCGAGCGCGACGTACGCCATGAGGTAGCTGGAAAGCAGACTGAACACGGAATGGTCGGCCAGGGCAGACCCAACCTGATGATAAAGGAATGCGCACCCGAGCGCGATGGCCAGCCACTTCAGCATGCTCATCAGTTCCTCGGATAACCCGTGCTTGCGACCCTGGCGCACACCGAAAAGGAGCACCATCACAGTGAGGACATCAAACCAGTTGATTGGCAGTGTTGCGTTCATTTGAGACACCTGGCGCTTAAACGCAGGTCATCCTCCCCAAACAAGCCGTTTCCGTGCCACCCGGGAATTAATGGGAACTCAGCCAGAAGCGGATGTTCGGCGCCTGCGGATTACGGGGATCGAGCTGAAGCGCCGTGAGGTAATGCTCCTTCGCTTTCGCGTTCTGACGCAGTTGCTGTGAGTAAATGTTGCCGAGCAGCACGTGCACCCGGGATTCCCGCGGATAGCGCGCCAGGATGGTTTCGAGCTCGCGAATCGCATCAGAAACGTAATTACCCTGCTTCAACGCAAGCGCGAAGTTGAAACGCGCGTCCAGGGAGTCGGGCCGAATTGCGAGCGCATGCTCATAGGCTGTCAAAGCCTGAGACAGATTACCCGTGGAAAGGGATGCCAGGGCGAGGTTGTAGAACGCTTCGAAATTTGCAGGATCGAGCCGCGTGGCTTCGCGGTAAGCCTGGATCGCCTCGGTGAGACGCGTCGTCTGGTGAGCGCGGCTGCCAATCTGAAACGCGCGCTCGCCGGCGGCCGTATCACCGGGTCGCGGCTTGGGCGGATTCTGGTAGCTGTAGCGCGGGAACCCAGCCGCAGTTGGCGACGCTTCGCTTTCCACCCGCGCACGCGCAACCGGCTTCGGCGCATCAGAAGCGCGCGGTTCATCTTCACCGCGATTCCGAATCACTCGCATCGGATTGATCCGCTGCAAAAACCCAGGTTGATTCGTGCGGGCGGCGGGCGTTTCAGCGCGGGCCACGGGAGCGGGTGTTCGCGTCGAAACAGAAGCGCGCGCAACAGACGTCGTGGGAGAACGTGACGCGCTCGCGCTCTCGGCAACCGCGGTTGGCGGGGGCCGCACGGGACGTGCTGTGTCCGGTTCCTGACCCGCACTTCCGATAATTGCCGCCGGTGTTGTCGCTCCCGGAGCGGAGCCGCTCTCTGCCTGTGCCGCGGGTGCCAGTTCGGTTTCCAGCAAACCTGCCCATTGTCGTGCTGCCTTCGCTTCCGTTGTTTCCCCGGCTGCGGCCGCGTACTCCCGATAATACTGCAGTGCGACGGGGCGATTATTGAACTGTGTGTGATTGAGGACGGCAAGATTCAGCAACGCGGGTGCATAATCCGGCTTCTGCTCAAGCGCATCGGTGAAGCACGACACTGCGCGCCGGAAATCCCGGCGCTGGGCATGAAGCAAGCCCAGGCTGTTGAGAGCCTCCAGATGCTTCCCTTCCAGCCGCAAAACCTCCTCAAAACAGCGTTCAGCCTGCGGGAATTCACGGAGCTTCAAGTGGGCAGTTCCGAGCCTAAGCCAGCCTTCTGGAACAGTTGCTCGAAGCGATGTGAACACCACCCACGCCGATCGCGCTCCCTCAAATTGCTCGTTTTCGAAACGCAGGCATCCGAGGTTATAATGGGCTTCCGCGAGGTTTCGATCACTTGTCAGCGCCTTCACGTAGGCCTGCTCGGCATTTGTGAACTGTCCCGTGTGGTGGTATGCAAGCCCCAGCTGATTCCAGATCACTGCGTTCGTGGGCATGAGACTCGCCGCCATTTCCAACTCCTCGACTGCCTCAGCAAACCGGCCGTCTTCCATCATCTCGCGAGCCTCGAGAAACGCACGCGTTCCTTTCGGAGCACATCCGCACAGTCCTGCCACCAGCAGCACGAACACGAACGAGGCTGCACCCCAATTTTTGATGATGCGCATGTGAACTCGTGGTACCATTCGCATCCGAACGTGTCAAGAAACGCACCCGGAAATACAGGTTTGTGGTCGCAATGCTGTCTCGTGCTGAGACTGGCGCTTGCAATCCTGCTCACGCATCATGTCTCAGGCATGCCTGGTGATCCCAATCTGGGGCGGCCGGAAGTTTTCATCGTTGAGGATCCGGCCGCAACCGTGGCGTTCCGCCCCGTGGAGGAAGTCATTGATCGGATGCTGCTGCGCGGTCTTACAAATCTCACCACCCAAACCAATCCCAGGGATGCCTGGCTCAGCCTGGTCCGAACCCAGGACGTGATCGGGATCAAAGTCTTCACCGAACCAGGTCCCAATAGCGGCACGCGCCAGGCGGTCGTTGCCGCCCTCGTGAAAAGCCTGCTGGCCGCCGGAATTCCTGCAAAGAACCTCATTGTTTGGGATAAACACATCATTCACCTGCGCCTGGCCGGCTACGGAAAACTCGAAAGCCGGTTTGGGGTTCGCCTGGCAGGCAGCGCCGATTCGGGATACGACCCTGCGACGTTCTACGAAAATTCGATCCTCGGAACGCTCGTCTGGGGCGACTTCGAATTTGGACGAAAAGACGAAACGGTGGGACGCCGTTCTTACGTCTCCAAACTCGTCACGCAGGAGATGACCCGCATCATCAACGTCACGCCCATGATGAATCATAACCAGGCCGGCGTCGTGGGGGCTCTCTACAACCTTGCGATCGGAAGTGTCGACAACACCCGGCGTTTCGAAGACGAATCCGCGCGCCTCGCAACGGCCGTGCCTGAAGTCTTTGCGTTGCCTGTGCTGGCCGATCGTGTCGCGCTCAACATCGTCGACGCCCTCGTCTGCCAGTACGAAGGTGAAGAGCGCAGCCTGCTTCATTATTCAGCATCGCTCAATCAGCTGCGTTTCAGCCGTGATCCCGTGGCACTCGACGCCCTCTCGCTGCAGGAATTGGAACGGCAACGGCAACTCGCAAAGACGCCGCGTCTCAAGCCAAACATGGAACTTTATTCGAACGCTGAACTGCTTGAACTCGGCGTAAGCGACCCATCCAAAATCAGGATCACGCACCTGAAGTGATGGCGGCCTCCTAGGAAAAAACAAAGCGCCGCAAACCTTTCGGGTCGCGGCGCTCGAAGATCCTGTTGCTTAGCGGCCCTTGGGCAATGCCGTCATGCCTGCATATACCGCATTGCTTCCCAGCATCTGCTCGATGCGCAGCAACTGATTGTATTTCGCCAGGCGATCTGAACGGCTGAGCGACCCCGTCTTGATCTGACCGCAGTTCGTTGCGACCGCAATGTCAGCAATCGTTGCATCCTCGGTTTCGCCCGAGCGATGGCTCAGGACTGCGGTGTAGCCGTTGAATTGCGCGAGTTGCACAGCGTCAAGGGTTTCAGTCAGCGAGCCAATCTGGTTCACCTTCACCAAAATCGAATTCGCCGTGCCTGTGTCGATGCCCTTCTTCAGGAACTTGGTATTCGTGACGAACAAGTCGTCTCCAACCAGCTGCACGCGGTCGCCAAGCTTCTCGGTCAGCAGCTTCCAATGTTTCCAGTCGCCTTCTGCGCAACCGTCCTCAATGCTCACGATCGGATACTTGCCGCACAGTTTCACATAGAAATCCACCAGTTCCTCGCCCGAGAGCGTCTTGCCTGTGCTCTTTTTGAACGTGTAGGTGCCGTTCTTGTTGTAGAACTCGCTGCTCGCGACGTCGAGAGCCAGAAAGATTTCCTTGCCCGCCTTGTAACCAGCATCCTTCGTCGCCTGCAGGATCGATTCAAGCGCGTCTTCAACACTATCGAGCTTCGGCGCGAAACCGCCTTCATCACCCACCGCAGTGCTCAATCCGCGTTTCTTCAGGACAGCCTTCAAGGCGTGAAAAATCTCGGTGATCGCCCGCAGCCCTTCGCTGAACGTCGGCAGCCCGTGCGGCATCACCATGAACTCCTGGAAATCAATCGGGGCATCGGAATGCGCGCCGCCGTTGATGACGTTGGCCATCGGGACGGGCAGCACCTTGGCGTTCGGTCCGCCGAGATATTTGAACAGCGGAATGCCCAGCGCTTCCGACGCTGCTTTGGCATTCGCCAGTGAGACAGCGAGAATCGCGTTGGCGCCCAGCTTGGACTTGGTCTCGGTTCCATCGAGATCAATCATGGTCCTGTCGACCGCAAGCTGATCCAGCGCATCGACGCCTTGCAGGGCGGGAAGGATTTTTTCCGTGACGTTGTTCACGGCTTTTGAAACGCCCTTGCCGAGGAACCGCTTCTTGTCGCCGTCGCGCAGTTCAATAGCTTCGTGTTCTCCCGTGCTGGCGCCCGACGGAACTGCCGCCCGGCCGACTGCGCCGCCTGCCAGAATCACATCAACTTCCACGGTCGGATTACCGCGTGAATCCAAAACTTCACGCGCCTGAATATCATAGATCGTGCTCATTTTCGTTTTCGTATCCACAAGACTAACTTAAAGGCTGGAAATAATAGAATGGAGCTCCGGGGAGTCAAGGAATGCATTGCCGCCGCTGCCGCCGGCGATGAGCCGAGGCGCATCCTGAGACTGTTCTCGATCCGCGGCCGAGCCTCGCGCTGGTGCGTCGCAACGACACGAGAAAAGCTCCTTCTCTTCCGCTCGGAGCGGAGGAGAGGGCTGGGGAGAGGAGGAGCGTTTGAACTTGGAGACGGCGACGCTTCGGAATGATCAGAGCACCCTCTCCGGAGCCCCTCTCCGGCTCCTGCGTCTCAGGCGACGGAGAAACCGCAACCTTCCCGCCGGAATTCAGTTCACATCCAGAGTGCCGGCGAACTTCGCAATTGATCGAGCAGCTGCACATCAGCCGCGGGAAATCTGTAATGTTGGAACTCGTCCGCCCCAACCCAGCGAAAGTCCGCGCATCCCAGCGCCTGCGGTTCGTTCGCCTTCCAACGGCAACGAAAGAACTTCAACTGAACTGTCTTTTCCGGATATGAATGGGTGATCCCCGCAATCGCTTCCTCCACTTGCACATCGATTCCAAGTTCCTCCCGGAGTTCGCGGGCGAGGCACTGCTCGAATGTCTCAGTCGCTTCGCGTTTCCCACCAGGAAATTCCCACAATCCTCCGAGATGCGCTTCGGGATAGCGTTGCGTGATCAGGACTTTTCCGCCTCGAAAAACCAACCCCGCTGCCACTTCAATCACCGGGCTGCGACGAGTCGTTCCGTGGCGGTCGGACGGAAGGTCAGCCTCGCTGTTCATCGCACGCAAAGGGCGGCCGCTGTCCCGCAAACAACCAGAGTGGCAAAACGTTCCAATAGCCCGTCCCTGTGTGTTCCCATCGTTATCGCCCGATGCTCTTGTAAATGAAACCGAGCTTTTCCATCTCCACAGGATCAAACAAATTCCTGCCGTCGAACATGATCGGATGAGACATGCCGCGGCGCGCCTTTGCGATATCCAGCTGCTTGAACTCCTCCCACTCCGTGGCAATCACCAGCGCGTCGCAACCTTCGGCAACGCTGTTCATGTCCTCCACGTAGGTGACATCCCTGAGCACCGCCTTCGCCTTGTCCATTGCCTTTGGATCATGGACGCGCAGTGCAGCGCCTTCCTTCTGCAATCGCTGGCACAGGTCAATTGCCGGCGACATGCGCACGTCATCCGTATTCTGCTTGAAGGCGAGTCCGAGCACGCCAATGGTCTTGTCCTTCAAGACCCAAAGCGTTTCCGCAATTTTTTTGAGGAATCGCTCCATCTGCTCGGCGTTGATCTTCTGCACCTCCTTCAAGAGGCCGAACTCATAACCCACCTGCTCCGAGATCTTGATGAAGGCGCTGAGGTCCTTTGGAAAACAACTGCCGCCGAACCCGAGCGATGCGTCTAAAAACCGGCGGCCGATGCGCGCGTCCATGCCCATCCCGTTCGCAACCTCAGTCACATTTGCGCCCGTTGCCTCGCACAGCACCGAAATCGCATTGATGTAGGAAATCTTCAGCGCCAGGAACGAGTTGGAGGCGTGTTTGATCAGTTCCGCGGAGTTGATGTCCGTGACGATGATCGGCGCGTTGAACGGCTGATAAACCTCCTTCATCGCCGCCACTGGCCGGTCACTCTTCACTCCAATCACAATGCGATCCGGATGCATCAGGTCATCGACCGCAAATCCTTCGCGCAGGAATTCGGGATTGCTGACGACATCCACCTCGACCTTCGCCTTGCAATAGCGCTTGATGGTTTCGGCCACCTTGTCGCCCGTCTTGACCGGGACCGTGCTCTTGTCGACGACGATCTTGTAACTCGTCATCGCGCCGGCGATTTCGCGGGCGACCTTTTCAATGAAACTCAGGTCAACGGCGCCGTCGGGTTGTGGCGGCGTTGGGACTGCGATGAAAATGATGTCCGATTTCTCAACGCCTTCAGCGGTGCTGGTCGTAAAGCTGAGCCTGCCTTCCGCGACGTTCTTGCGCACCATCTCTTCAAGTCCAGGCTCGTAGATCGGAATGCCGCCCTCGCGAAGCGTCTTGACCTTGGCAGCATCGTTGTCGACGCAGATAACCTGGTGGCCAACCTCGGCAAAACAGGTTCCCGTCACGAGACCGACATAGCCGGTGCCGATTATGGTGAGCTTCATAGAACAATGAACTCGGACGAAACCCGAACTACTGAAGCTGCAACACCGGACCGTTCGTGCCCGTTCCACCGGCGCCAGAAGTTGCTTCGGGCGGCGTCACGGGCTGATTCAGCTCTGGATGCCGTCGCATCATCATCTGCAACTGCATCATCGCTTCCTGTGCCAGCGAGCCGTACTCGGGCCGGGCCATCTGGCGATAGGTTTCCTGTGCCTGCGTGAGGTTGCCCTGGGCCTCGTATAACCGCGCCAGCGAAAGCTTTGCCGATGGCATCACGGGGTCGGTCGTCCGCCGCTCGGTGATTTCCTTATAGGCTTTCAACGCCTCGTCGGTTTTCCCCTGCGCTTCAAGCGAGGCGGCGACGCCGAGGGACGCGGCTCCGGCGAAGTCGGAACCCGGATGCTCGCGCAGAAACCTGCGAAACTCTGTTTCAGCCTGGGTGAATTGCGATTCGGCGAAGAACCGGGCGGCACCGATGAGCAATGCCCTTTCGCCGGCGCTCGTGCCTGGGAATTCGGACGCGATCCGCTGGAATGCGTCAGGAGCGGCTGGTTTGCCGGTGAGCGCGCTCTGGCTGGAGATGCGGGACAAGGCCTCGCTTGCGGAGACCTGTTTTTGATGCTTCTGCGAGAGATAGAAGCCGGCGACGCATCCTGCAATCAACAGACCGCCGACCGTCCACAAAATTTGTTTCCGGTGCGATTCGGCCCAGGCCCATGCCCGGAAAAATGCGGCAGATTGCGTGACATCAGATTCCATATAGGGGGTGCAATGTTTGGGTGACACCCCGAAAACGCAAGCTTGAAATCAGCGTTTTCAAGGCCGAAACACGGCAGAAACACGGCGCAAGCCCGTCGGACTTTGTGAAACCCAAATTCCGAAAACCAAAGGCTCCTTCCAGCCCAGGTTCCAAATAATGCAGCGGTCTGAAAACCACCCAAGCGGCAGATCACACTCTGCAATGCTTTTCCGCTTCAACAATAATCCCGACGTTCTGAATGCAAACGTACGAAACATGCAAAATGCCTACGCTATCGTCCGGTAGGATTAACAGGACCTTACGCAACCACAAACGTTGTAATCGGTCCCCTCCGGTGCACGGATATTGCCCTCGCCGAACCCGCCGAATTTGCGTCACCCGAATGGCGGAAACGTGTAGCTGTATTCGTCTCTTTTACCGGGATTCGCTCAACAGTTTTGGATCACGTTTGAGTTTAAGCCCTGGGAGTCCGTTCTCAACGACGAGGTCGCGGCCGTCCGCAGTTGCGCCAGAAGAAATGCAGTGTTCAGCGTTCGAGTAAGCCCGCATCAGGGTTGCAACCAGCGCACATCTGCAGCTCAGGAGCAAGCCACCCCGTCGGAGATTTACGATCCATCCCGGATCTCCGTGATGGGCCTTATACCTTACCGTAATAGAAATTTTGCACGCATGCTTTCGAGGTACTCCGCACTACCCGCTGAGGGCCCACACATAACCGCTTCGACAAACTCTCCGGGCGGTTGGTATCGATGATCTCGAACGTAATGAAATACCATGTTTGGGGCGGCATATAGCTTTCCTGATTGCCCTACCACGCGGATTTCGGCGTTGCCCAGCTTTAGCTTTTCTCCTTCGAAAGTAATCGCGAGCGGAAATACGGGGTCGCCACATAAACTGCAAGTGTGGTAGCCTCTCAAGGCACAAGTCGGAACCTTGCAGAACTCCCACAGATTCCGTAAAAATCCGGCCGGCACGGATCCCGACTGGAAATCAGATTCACCTTCCAGCCATCCAACATTAACGGTGCCAGGTCGGGCACACCTCGAGTAGTATGAATAAGGAGACAAGTCGGCGTAAAAGGCCATATCAGTTTCGCATAGCTTTACGAAGGTCCTTCGACCTTTCGCTCACACACCACGCGCATATTATCCTTCCGTCCCTGCTAAGGACAATTCGTAATTGACGAGGGGACAACCTGGTCACGTCGATGACTTTAACCTTATCGACGCGATCCCGCCATTGTAAGAGGTCTTCGTCGAAAAAGGCACGTTCTGCAATTAAGTTCCCAAACTTGTCGCCGTGGGTTCCGGTCAATAGTGTAACATTCCCTTTCAAAACACCAGCTTCGACCAATGGCGCGAAGTCCAATTGTGAGACGACTTCAACGGAGACCCATATTCTTCCATTATTGGAGTTAGGAATCGAGTAAAACAAAGGTGCGTTACGACTATAGCCGCGAATGCCGTCCGTTTGTATTGCCGACCAGGCCTTAACCCGTGGTCTCCACGGAGGCTTTTCGGCAATGTTTCGTGAGCATGCGTCAACTGGCGTAATCCATCGTGGTGGTTTCGGTGTGTTCGGAGTTGCTAATCGCACTCCCAAACCTTCGGGATTATAGCCCTTCAGCCCTCCGGCGAGGGTTGACGCGGCTTGGGACAGTGCGGCGAAGCCGCGGGACCAGCGGTCGGAGGAATCCAGCATCTGCAGTTCGTGGCGGTCTATGCCAAAACCACCTTCCAGCGCTCCATTGTAACCTATCAGATCGCCGACCAGGCTCGACAGTCCCTGCGCTCCCGCCCACGCGTCACCCGAACCTGAGTCAAATTCTCGGAGCATGACTGAGTGCGCCCTGTTATTGAGCTCGCGATAGCCGTCAACATAGCTTTGCGGGGTCGCCGCATTCGCTGCGATGCCCACCAATGACGCCTGCATGTTCTGCAGGAAATTCATTCCGGTGCTTGTTGAATCCTCGCCAGCCGCAGCATAGGAGGCCGCGACGGCGCGGAGAGTGGCGGCGAGAAGCGATCCGTTCCGCACATCGGTGAGTTCGCCCAGCAATTCACCGGGTTGCAGTTCAAACATCGGATGTCGCGCAGCGGGGCCGTAGACCGGGGCGTCCAAGTCGAACGTGATGCATTCGTAGCTGCACGGCTTAGCGGCGGTAACCACGTTCGGGTTTTGCGCCAGAAGAAATGGCGCGCCACGGACTGTTGCCCAGAACTCCTCCTTGCCGCTTTGCCAGCCCGCACCACGAGCCAAACTGTCGATCATGTACGCTTCCGCGCGGCTCGTCGCCTTCAGCGCACTACCTCCAGCCAGCCCGTGCGAATAATGGTTCGCTCCGTCGAACACCTGCAAAACCATCCCTCGAACCATCGGGGCGAGTGCGCTCACCATCAGGTTCTCGCCCAATGAAATATGCCCGCTCGGGTCGCTGCGGTTTACGGGATCGTTTTGGTTGAAGGCATATCGATGCCACGATGCCGGTTCGCTCTCGAAACCTTCAAAGGTGTCCGCTGTCCAGAAACGTCCCCGCCTGGGATCGGCATAGCGCGCTCGCAAGTAGTAGAGCTGCAGTTCAGGATCAAACTGTTCTCCGCCGAAGAGAAATAGATTTGCGGTAGGACCCTTGCGACGGATCACGTTGCCAAATGCATCGTAATCCCAGGTATCCGTGATTTCGCCGTCTCGCCCGGTCAGGTAACGCACACTTCCTTGAGCGTCAGTCCCGAAATAACTGGCAGTCCATTCACCGGCGGAAACCTGTTCCTGGCTGATCCGGGTCTTTCCAACACTGTAAACGCGAGTCACGGTCGGAATGGGGAATTCCGGCGTGGCAACAGCCTCCTCCAATACCTGCGCATAGCCTGTCGGATTCTGGTCGTCGACGAGAAACAAGTTGGTCAGCGCGCCGGCCGACGACATCACCACCTTCCGCACCCTGTGGCCATCCCCATTGTAGGTGATGATGATCGTCGCCGGCTGATTGCTGATCGTTCCTTGCCGCTGAACAAGTCGATCCTCAAAGTCGTATGTGTCCTCAACGGATCCCGGAAGCCCCGTGCCCGCGTCTGCAATTGATGCTGCGAGGGTATTGCCGTTTGAATCGTATTCGTCGGAGGCAAGCCAATCGTTTAGATCATAGACGCTCGCGTCCGACGAAATCCCTGGAAACGTCGAGCGCTGCGCAAGCCGGTTGCCGACGAAATCGTAATCGTACTCCAATGTTGCTGATTGCCCATCCCGCTCGACTTGCTCGCGCTTGAGCCTGTAGATAGCGTCATACGTGTTCGTGCGCGCTGTAGAAATCTCGAGGTGCTCACCCATCGCGAACGTCTCCCTGACCGCAAGCCGGTGGCCCGCCAACCCAAGCGAGTATTGATGACGGCTGATGTTTTCGCCGAATCGATTGGTCGCGGTGACCTGAAGCAGTCGATCCACCGCGTCACGCCTGTAGTGCTGTGTGACACCATTTGGCTGTATCACCGCTGTGAGATTCCCCGCCGGATCGTGTTCGTAGTGCAGGGGTCCCAGCCGGCCGTCATCCACCGTCTTCAGCCGATTCACAGCATCATGCTCATAGGTCAGCAGCACTCCGTTGATGTTCGACGACTGAATACTCAGGAGATTCCCATTCGCGTCGCGGCTGTAACCAATGCTGCCTTCGGGAGAGACCTTTGCCGCAAGCCGATCCCGTAAATCGTACGAATACAGGGTGACTCCGCTGGAGTCGGTCATCGAAGTCCGCCTGCCTACGGGGTTGTAAGTAAACAGAACCGGCACAGAGCCCGACGCTTGCAATTCCGCATCCGGGATCTTCGCAGTCAACCGATCCAGCGCGTCGTACGTGAACTGAATGACGCGCCCGTTGAAGTTGGTCCTGAATGTAAGATTGCCGTTTGGATCGTAGGCGAGGCTCTCCGCCTGGCCACCGGGAAGCACCCGCAGCGTTCGACGTCCGCGTGAATCGTATTCGAAACGCGTGGCCCGGCCGGCAGCGTCGACCCGTGTTGTGAGTCGTCCGTGCGCGTCGTATTGAAGAGTCGCACCCAATCCCAACGCGTTTGTGATCGCTGCCAGGCGTCCCGCAGCATCAAACGTGTAACGGGTGGCTTGTCCTGCAGGATCAATCTGCGCAACGCGGCGGCCGCTGGCATCGTACTCGAATTGCCAGCTGTATCCATCGGGGAGCGTCTCGCTGAGAAGATGGCCCCGATCGTCATAGTTGTAAGTCGTTTGGTGCCCGTTCGGATCGGTGACAGACGCGATACGTCCGAGAGAATCGTAGCTGTAATGCGTTGCATGTCCCAGGGCGTCGGTCTCCGCCAGCAGCCGATCAAGATTGTCGTAATCGAAGGTGGTGACGTTGCCACGCGGGTCAGTCCGCGAGATGCGACGGCCTTTGGCATCAAACGTGGAGCTCGTGGAAGCGCCGTCGGGAAATACCGTTCGCACAAGCCGGCCAAGCATGTCGTACTGAAAATGGGTTGTCCGATTGAGCGCGTCGGTCTGCGCAATCAATCGATCGATGGAGTCGTAAGCAAAATGCGTCGTTCCATTCAGCGCGTCTGTGCGGGACAGCAGCCGATCCCGTTCGTCGTACGCATAACGCGTGACATTGCCATTGGCGTCTCGGTCGATCACCCGCCTGCCCGCAGAATCAAAAACAGCGGAGGTTCCTGTGCCATCGGGATGGGTCATCCCGATCATCCGACCCATGCAATCGTAGTTGAAGATCGATGTGTGCTCCTCCGCGTCGGTTGTTGAAGCCAGGCGCCCCATTGGGTCATAGGTGAAGCGGGTGCGACTACCCAAAGGATTGACTACCGCAGTGGGCCGGCCGGCAGCATCGAATTCATGGATCGTCGTGTTACCCAGCGCATCGGTGGTCGTCACCGGATATCCGGCCTTGTCGTAATGGGTCGTTTCAATCGAACCATCTGGCAGCTGAATCCGAGTCACTCGCCCCATTATGTCATGTTCATAACGCGTCCGGTTGCCAGCCGCATCTATCTCCTCGATAAGCGATCCGACACGATCATAAACGCGCCGCTTTACAGCCCCCGCCGCGTTCGTGGTAGCGATCAAACGTCCAATGGCATCGTACCCAAACCGTTGCACCGAGCCCATCGGGTCGACTTCGAGGGTCACCCGTCCAATCCCATCATAGCTTCGGCGGATGCTGGTGCCATCAGGGAATCGCGTAGCGACCAAACGATTCAAACCATCGAATTCCCGGACAGTTTTCTGCCCTGCCGCATCCACCTCCGCTATTTGATTTCCAACGGCGTCGTACTGAATGCCGTGTTCGTTTCCCAGAGGATCAATGATACGCGTCACCCGGCCTTTCAGGTCGTGCTCGAAGCGGGTTGTCCTTCCCCCTTGATCGACTGTCGACACAAGGTTTCCTGCAACGTCATACGAGTTTGACTCCGCCGTGCCGCATGAGAAAAGCGTCCGAGTGAGACGAGCCAGTGAATCGTATTCGTAACTCGTCACGCTCGCGTTCGGATCGACCTGGCTGAGTTTGTTGCCGCCGGCGTCGTAGGTGTATCGTGTCACCTGGCCAAGCGGATCCGTCGAAGCCACAACGTTATCGGCCGCGTCATACTCGTAGCTTCTGATATCCCCCAGCTGATTCGTTTCGATCAACAGCCGCCCCGCGGGATCGTAGCAGCGCCCTTCCGTGGAAGCGTCTGGGTGGATCGTGCGAATCAGACGCCGCATTGCGTCATATTCAAAATACGTTGTTCGCCCAAGCGCGTCGGTCTGTGATGTCTTGTTGCCCTGCTCGTCATATGTGAATCGCGTCACTGCACCGAGCGCATCCACAACAGCCACAAGATTCCCAATCTGGTCGTAGGTGAAGTGTGTGACGTTTCCATTCTGATCTGTTTCGGAAGCGACACGTTTCCCGCTGAACGTGGCCGATTTCCGCGCGCCGTCGGGATAAATGTGCGCCGTGTTGCGCGCCAGCGAATCGTACTCATACCCGTTTGTCCGGTTCAGAGGATCTGTCGTTGAAATGACATGCCCGCGATAGTTGTACTTGAAGTGGGTAATTCCGAACGCATCGATCACCCTGATTCGATTCCGATTTGAGTCGAGTTCGTAACGCGTGACTTCGCCCGACTTGGAAGTCTCGGATTCCAGCGCTCCATCAGAATAAAAACTGGCACGCACCTCCGAACCGTCGGAAAACACCGTGCGAACAAGATTGCCACGCAAGTCGTATCCGAAACGAGTTGTGAACCCCCGTTTGTCCACGGACTCGATCAACTGCCCTTCGGCATCGTAATTGAAGCGTTCCTCTGCTCCACCGGGATGAACACGGCGCGAAAGGAGGCCGGCAGAATTATACTCTGATGAAGTCGTTCGCCCGAGTTGATCAGTGCTCGAAACCACCCGTCCCGCCTCATACCCTTTTGAAGAACTTGAGCCGTCGTAGTAAAGCGTGCGCAACGGCAGGCCACCGGGAGTGTACTCGTAACGCATCGCCAATCGATGGAGATTCGTCACCGGTTCCGGCGCCACCGAGGCCCCAGCTATCAACCCTCCCCGCCTGAACGAATCGCGGGCAGCGAGGCCCGTAATGCGCGTTATTGCAGCCGATTCACTCAGCAGGTTGCCGTTGGCGTCGACTGTGAATTCGGTGACGTGACCGAGGCCGTTTGTTTGGGCAATCAAGAAGCCAAAGTCATCGTACCCAAACGACGTGGTCCCTTTGGAATCCGTCATTGAGACGACCCTCCCGAGTGCGTTGTATGTAAACACGGTGACCTGCCCTGCGCCGTCGCGAGTCGCCAGCAAGTTGCCTCCCGCATCATACGTGTTGGTTGTGGTAAAGCCTGTGGGTTCACGCGCGGTAAGAATTTTCCGAAGTGAATTGTATGTGTAAGCAGTTGTGTTTCCGGCAGCATCGATCTCAAGAACCCGGTTATCAGCGCTGTCATAGGCGTATCGCACAGCGCAGGCACAATCGACGCCATTGCTCCGTGAGAGAAGATTTCCGTTTGCATCGTATTCGAACGTGCTGAGAGCGCCGAGCGGATCGGTTGTTCGGATTACATTCCCATGCTCATCGAACTCCTGAAGCGTCACCGCTCCAACGCGATTGGTGACGCATTGAATTCGATCATCAAGCCTATGACTGAAAGTCGTCGAGCCACCGTCGGCATCGGTGGTCGAGACGAGCCTTCCAAGACCGTCATAGGTGTTTGCCATCACCACCAAACCCCTTGCATCCGTGATCGAAATCAGGCGATGGCCTGCGTCATACCCGAAGGCATTCGTACCTCCGTCCCGATCAGAGAATCCCACCAGGTTGGAATTCGTGTCGTAGCGGTAGGACATCGCGTTTCCTGCCGCGTCCACAATGTTGGTGATCTGCCCAAGAGCGTCGCGTTCGAAAGCGATCCGCAATGCATTCGTACTCGCGGCGGCGTTTTGCCAGGTGATTCCGTTTGTGCCCACCACCAACGCGTTGCCATTCAGATCGGATACACTCTGCAACCCGAGCCGCTCGTCGATGACGTAACGAAAGCCTTCGGGCGACGTGTAGCGGAACAAGGTGGGATAACGTTCGAGATCCGCCTGGCTGATCGATGAATCATCGAGGGCCGCATAGAAGTAATTCAGGTCGTACAGGTCAGCTGTTCCGGGGATTTCACCTGCAAAAAACAGAAATGATCCGTCTGCTTCATCATAGGATGCCGGCACAAGCGATCCGCGCGTGTTCCCCAACGGAACAAAGCGCCAGCGCGGATAGCTGATCGGAATCAGCTGCTGCTGCATCGGATCAGGAAGCAATTGGAACTTCTCCACCCGCCCGTCCGGGAACGTAATCGTCACCAGGCGCGGTGTGACTGAATCAAGGTGATACGATGTGGTGAGTTGAAATGGATCTCCGGAAGCAGCCTGTGTCCAGTTGCGGCTTAGGGAGCGGTTCTTCTGCAAACGCACATTCCGAATATCCATCGTCCAGCCGATCCCGAAATCTCCCCGAATGCCCGCCGCGGCGGCGCGAGTATCATACGTGCGCGTCACCTGAAGGGGCAGCCCTGGGACTGGAGTAACGAGGTCAGCAAATGAAACCGTGAAATGCCCCAGCTTGAGGTTGCGATCCATGATGATCGTAATCGCGTCCGTCTCAACGACTCGTCCCAGGCGGTCAGTCGCCGTCAGACGCACTTCGTATAAACCGTTCAACAGCAGCGTCGGATCCAGCCGGGCTAATTCCCCGTTCACCACTGAACTAGTGCCTTGACCTATTACCGTCCAACTGGCCGTGTTCTCGGCTGAATCTTCCGGGGACTTCATACGAAGCTCTGCGCGATACCAGGCCATTTCCGCGCTGTGAGCTGTTCCCAGAATCTGCATTGGAGCCGTGATGACGGTTCCATCCCGAGGCGAATCGATGCGCGCCACCGGCGGCGGAACGTGCCGTGCAACAATGCGAACCCGGTCGAAGTTCGACAGCGCGCCGTCGTTCGCTGCAAGTTCAAGATCATAAGTTCCAGGCTCGACAAAGGTCGCGTGGTACGTGCCATCGAGTGTCGAGAAATACACGGCCGCAGGACCGCTTGCCATCCGCCAGCTCACCTGGAGTCCGCCACCTGGAAGGCCGTCGTCCTCAACACATCCTTCAAGGGCCCACGGCTCGTTCAAGACGGCCAGGGAATCGGGTCCGGCACTTACCGATGGAGGAGTATTCTCGCCTTCGCGAACCAGCACAGTGGTTTCCGAGAAAACAGAGAATTGGGAATCGCTTGCAGTCAGTCGAAGTACATACTCGCCCGGCGCGGTGAAAGAGGCGGAGGCCGCAGGGTCGTTGGGATGCGGATCGAACCGGACGCTGCCAGGCCCTTTCGCAACAGACCAGGCGGTCGCCAGCGGATATCCCAGCGGGAGGTCATCGTCCACGACAACTCCGTGCAGTAATGCCGAGTGCGGGCGCGTGATTTCCTGGTGCAGCCCGGCAAATACCAACGGCGCGTTGTTCTCAGGCAGGCGAACACTAACACTCAATGTGTCCTGCGCAGACATCCTGGAATCCGACGCCATGAGTCGAAGCACATACATTCCGGGCACCAGAAACTGCGCATACGGCTCCAGCGTATTTGCATCCGAGAAGTAGACTGGGGCCGGCCCACTCACCACGCTCCAGTTCACTGATACTCCTGCGCCGGCCGGAAGACCGTCATCAACCACAATTCCATTCAGGTTGAGCGGTCGATAAGCTACTGCGGTCGCATCGAGTCCAGCATTCACGCTGGGCGCGCTGTTGTCGTCGGACGGCAGCACAGTAACCGTAAACTCCCGCGAGGCTTTGAACACGGAGTCGTCCACGGAGAATTGCAGAACATAAATTCCAGGGAGGTTGAACGAAGCTGTGGTGAATGCCTGCAATTCCAAGGCAGGCGATGAAGCATGCGTGGGAGCGGACCATGTGACGGAACCCGGTCCGCTTACCTTGCGCCAGCGAGCATTCAACTGGCCCGCGACCGGCATCGAGTCATCGATGATGTGCGCTTCAAGGGCGAGAATGTTCGTCACCCTTGCCACCCTGTCCGGGATCAATGAAATCGATGGTGGCGCATTCGCCGGAGGGATTACCGTGACGGTGATGTCATCAGCATTGGTCAACAGTGAATCGGATCCATGCAAGCGCAGCGTGTAGGTGCCCGCCACGGGAAATACCACCTCGGTTTCCGCTGTGTTAGTCTGAAAAAATTCCTCGGGATTGAATGTTACTCCAGCCGGTCCGCTGACTCTCTCCCATCGCCCAGAGAGGCCGGGCGGTTGGGGACAACCGTCGTCTTCGACCACCCCTGTAAGGGTTAACGGATCCTCCAAACCCCCGACAGATACATCAGGCCCCGCGAAAACCTGCGGAGGTCCATTGGTGCCCGTGACCAGCCGAATCACGACGTCATCGGAGATCAGCTTGCCGTTGTCTGCAACCGTGAGCCGCAGCGTGTGCGTACCGCTGGTGCTGAAGCGCGCCGTGGCGTTCAAGGAACTCCAGGACGAGAATTCCACGTAGCCAGGGCCGCTGACGTGGCTCCAGGAAGCCGTGAAAAGACTGTTGTCCACCACCTGGCCCGCAAGGCGAACCTCATTGCTTGGCCATAACAGGCAACGATCAGGGCCTGCATTCACAATCGCGCTCTGGTTCGGAATCATAATTGAAACGGTGTCGACACCCTGTGCCTGCCCGTCGAATGCGCGGAGGACGAGATTGTATTCACCCGTCCGACTGAAGGTCACCATCGACGAGGGCGAGTTGGAATCTGAAAACGTGACAACGCCGGACGAGTTCGGCTGCGATTCCCAATAAACCCGCAAGGCGCCGTTCCATGGCCGCCCGTCATCGGACACCGCCCCCTGCAAACGCATGAACAGGTTCGTAATCGTCCGATTAGGTCCTGCATCCACCACGGGATTTGCATTCTCCGACTGGACCACCGTGATTGTAACTGTGGCTGAACTGGAAAGTTCGGAATCGTTGGCCGTGATGCCAAGAACATAAATTCCGTTTGTTGGGAACGAGACGAATGTATTGGTCGCCGACGTGTCGCTGAACGTCACAGGGGCGGGGCCGCTCACGAGATTCCACATGCATGTGAGCACTCCGGACGGAGCCTTGTCATCTGTTACCTCGGCGG
Organism: Verrucomicrobiia bacterium; assembly: GCA_035629175.1. Taxonomy (NCBI): domain Bacteria; kingdom Pseudomonadati; phylum Verrucomicrobiota; class Verrucomicrobiia; species Verrucomicrobiia bacterium. The sequence goes on from DASPIL010000020.1 coordinate 59,866, forward strand.
TCATCTTCCGCGCGCTGCCCAACATGACGATCGCCGGCGGGCCCGGATATATGTCGGGCGCACGATTCCGTCCTTTCACAATGACGCGCACGTCATCGAACGCGGTAAATTGGGAATCATTGGCATGCAGCCGCAGCACGTAGATGCCTGGTAGTGAAAACCGGGCTACAGTGTTGGTATCCTCCCGACGATCGAACGTCACCTGTCCTGGCCCGTGCAGAACAGTCCATGTGTGAAACAATGCTGCACGCTCAGGCAGGCTGTCGTCTTCAACCGAACCCACTATGGCTACGGGCTCGTCGAGTCCAATAGCCTTGTCGGGTCCAGCATCCACCCGCGGCGGCGTGTTCACCCGCACGAGAACTGACATCTCGTCGTGGACGTCGAATTCTCCGTCCGAGCCGGTCAATTGCAAAACGTAATTTCCGGCATTTGTGAATCCAGCAGTCGTTACAGCTGAATCCGCGTTGCTGATCAGCGCACTTCCCGGTCCGGCAGTCGTCTTCCAACTGACAGCGAGCGTTTCAGAGTCCGGCAAGCCGTCATCAGTGACGCGTCCACGCAAGGTGATGCGGTCGGCCGGCGTGCGTGGGAAAGCCCATCGTGCAATGTTATTTACGCTGAATGGACCGGCCCGCGTGAATCGTCCTCCGACGTAAACTCCCGATTCATCCGAAGCGAGTGCCCGAACTTCGCCATCCACGCCGTTCGATTCTCCCGTCCCCAGGGTGGACCAGTATTGCCCATTCCACATGGCAACCCGAGAAGCGGGAATTCCGCCGGCTTCCGTGAAGGAGCCGCCCACGTAGATCTCATGCCCGCGCACGGCGATCGCCTCGACCGCCTGATTCACTCCGTTCGTGGTTGCATCGCCGAGCGACCACCAGCGACTGCCATCCCAACGGGCGACATTTCGCGCCGCGACCCCGCCCGCGTGATCGAAGGTTCCCCCGACGAAGTAATCGCCATTCTCAGCAACAGCCGAAGCAGTCGTGATCGGACGGAGGCCCGCGACGTTGCGCAAGCCGTTGCCCAGCCGTTCCCACGATTGGCCGTTCCATTTGGCGGCGTTGGTTGCAATACCTGTGGCTGTTGCCATCAGAAAATCCCCGGCAACGTACAAATCACCATTCGCCGCCACTGCCAGGCTTGTCACGGTCGCCCGGTAATTGTTCAGGCCTGGAGCAAACGAACCCGGCGTGTCGCGGATGTCTGTAATTCCACTTCCGAACGCGATCCAGTTGGTTCCATCCCATGCGGCAATATGATAGGACCACGAAAAGTTACTGATGGTCTGCGATGTCGCGTTCGTCGGTTGGAAGGCAAAATGGCCGCCGACGTAGACGCGATCGGGAGTAGTCCGAATAACCCGCACATGGTTGCCCGCCTGCTTGAAAACCCATGACCACCAGCGCTCGCCGTCCCACCGCGCAGTCATGTCCATCTGGCCGTCGAGGTTTCCCAAATCCTTCAGGTAACCGCCAATAAACGCCTCGTTGCCGCGCGCTGCGATGCACGAAACAAACTCCGTGCAGAATTCCGAAGCGCAATCCGGAACCACCCAGCCCACCATACCCCCTGTGCATCCAGCCGAATGTCCGCACGTGTTCGGGATGGCATTGGTGTCGAAAAAATTGCGCCACCCCTGCCCGTCCCAGCGGGCCATGCCTTTCGCCGCGATTCCACCTGCTGTTCGAAAAGAACCCGCCACGTAAGCAACTCCGTTCGCCACGTCGAGTCCGTTTCGCTCGACCAATGCGAAGGAATGTCCCATTGCTCCCTCTGTCATTCCAGTTTGCCCAATCGCGGGTTCCCAGCGGGGTGTCTGCGAGAGGGACATGCTCAAATAACTGTTCACATCGCGGGGCAAAATTCCGCCACTGCTTAGGAGCGAAGGATCCGGAATGATTATCACCTGATCCGAACCCGCATCTACTGACGGCGGCAAGTTCTCCGGGTAAATTGTCACAAGAACTTCATCCGAGTCAGTCAGCGCGGAATCGTCGACGGACACCTTGATCCGATACGTGCCTGCGGCCGAGAATGTCGCGAGCGTGTTAGTTGCTGCCGGATTCTCAAACTCGACCGACCCTGGCCCGTCAAGAATGGACCAGGCAATCGACAGCTGATTTTGCGGCAACCCGTCATCGACAACTGCCGCGCGTAGCAATGCGCGATTCGTCCGTCCCACAACGTGGTCCGGTCCCGCGTCAACTATCGGCGCCTGGTTTGCGGGTGCACTTCGGACTGCGACGACAACGTCGCGCGCAACACTCAGTTCCGAATCCGAAGCCGTCACCCGCAACACGTAATCGCCTGGTTGAGAGAAGTGAACAGCGGTCGCCGGTGAGTGGGATTCCGAGAAGTGCGCAACCCCTGATCCGCTTAGCTGCGTCCATGATACCGTGATATGCTTCCCCTCGGGGAGGCTGTCATCGGACACCTGCGCTTGCAGTATTCCGGCTGCAGGAAGAATTACAAATTGCTTTGGCAGCGGTTCGATCGAAGGCGCCGCATTGACCGGCAACACGCGAATCGTCACTTCGTCCGTTGATGTGCACAGCGAGTCGTCTGCCGCCAACTGCAGAACAAACTTACCCGTTTCAAAGAAACGAACGGTCGTGACAGGCAGGTGGGGATTTAGAATCTCCGCTGCGTCAGGCCGTTCAACGCAGCTCCAACGCGCATGCAGCTCTGCGCCTATCCCGTCATCCCACACAACGCCTTCCAACTGTATCGACTCGCCCACTGTCGCGGTTCGATCCTGGCCAGCATCGACGAATGGCGGAGCATTGACTTTGACGATGACATCATCGGAACTCAGCGCCAGCGAATCGTCGCCAACGAATCGGAGAATGTACGTTCCTGTTTCGGAGAATGTCGCTATGGTGGCACCAGCGCCAGAGCCCTCCACCGGATCAAACAACACGTTTCCGGGTCCGGAGATTACTTCCCAACGGCCGCTGATCACCCCGGAGGGCCAGCCGTCATCGAACACAGTCCCTGTTAACGTGACCTGAAGATTCGTGGTAATCCGGTCTGACCCGGCGTCCACGACCGGTGCGCGATTGACGAGCACTTGGAGCATCCGCCGGCTTTCAAGCATTCCGTCCTGTGCCGTCAACGCCAGCACATATAGCCCTTCGTGACTGAAACTCGCGACGGCATTGGTTAAACCGGCATTGGAGAACACGACTGTTCCCGGGCCGCTCACCTTCGTCCATTCGCACACCAGCCAGCCACCTGTCGGAAGACCATCGTCTGTCGCTGCACCGCACAACTCCACGCCGGCGGGAAGGGTGTTCACGACGTCCCTTCCAACCTCAACAGCGGGCGGAGCATTCAACGTGACCAAAAGATCATCATCCGCAGAAACAAACGAGTCACTTGCCCATAAACGCAACACGTACACGCCGGGTTCCGAAAACGTAGCGGCGATCCTCTCATGCTCCCCGCGCGTGAATGTCACGGTTCCGGGACCGCTGATTTTTCGCCACTCAACTTCAGAGATCCACCCGGGGAAATCGTCGTACGCTACAAAACCATTCAATTCCACGGTGTTGGTTGGCCAACCCAGCAGAACATCCGACCCGGCGCTAACAATCGGCACATCGTTTGCGGGACGCACCACAATGTGAACTGTTGCGACAGCCGAATCATTCGTCCCGTCATTGACGCGATACTGAAATTGATCCGTTCCATGAAAGTTCAGTGCAGGCACATAGTTGATGCGCGGCGCTTCACCAAATAATGTGCCGTGTTGTGGGTTTGCCGAGATCCCATATTTGAGCGCTGATCCTTCCACGTCCGATCCACTCAATAGAATTTCGCAAACGGTGTCCTCCACGTTTGTGACGACAAGTGCGTCGGCAACTGGTGGATCGTTTACAGCACGGATAGTGACGTTCACCACGGCGTTTGAGGAATCCAACTGGCCGTCATTGACACTGAAGACAAAGTGGTCGAAGCCGTAAAAATCGGAAGGGGGCGCATAAACCAGATTCGGGGGAGTTCCGGAAATGGTTCCGCGTACAGGCAGTTCAATCAACGAGAAGCTGACATCGTCGCCATCTGCATCCGACGCTGTGAGCAACACGTTTACTGGAATGTCCTCGTCGGTCGCGACGTGCAAGGACTCCGCTGCAGGTGGGCGGTTTGGCCGATTGACCGTGATGACGATCTGGTCCCGCGCTATTAACTCCGAATCACTCGCGGCAAGCTCCAGCACATACAAACCTGGCGCATCGAATCGCACCGTGGTGTGGGTCGCACCTGAGTTCCCAAAAAGGGCGTTTCCGGGTCCGCTCAGCTTCGACCAGTTTGCTGATACTATCCGGTTTATTGGGAGGTTATCATCAGTGACCACGCCAGCGAGCGATGCCGTTTCTGAAAGCTCCAATGTCTGGTCTGGTCCGGCGTTGACCGTTGGAGCGACGTTGTGCTGGCCGCAACCTACAAAGCCAAGAAAACGAACGTCTATTCGGTTCTGCTGCGGCAGTTGGTAGTCGAGAAGCCTGATTCGTGCGAACGCGCGAACACGAAATTCTGCGTTGGCGCCCTGCCCTCGCGCGGCATCCCAAACAGGTACGACGATATCTTGGGATTTCAGCCGATCCAACGCATCCCGCACCTTCTTGCTATTCGACACGCCAGGCTTGGATCGCACCCAAGCTCCCTGGCGCATGGGATGCGCAGCGCCGCTGGCATCGACAAATAGATCGCTATTTCCGGGAGGCGTGAGACTTGCAACGAGCGTGGGTTCGCTGGCGCTTCCGTTCCAGCTCAACCACCCAAAGCTCCCCGGTTGTGTGCCGTTCCCAAACGCATTCACCACCGCTCCCGGACTGATGTTGGCCACTGCGCTCCACGGCACGGCGATGGGATACAACTCACAGCCGGAAGTGGCCCCTCGAAGCGACGACGCGCACAAGAAGACATTGATTAGAAGAAAAATCCCTGCGTGTTTGACGAGATGAATCCCAAGCCCTTTGAATCCCATGATGTCCCCTATTCCTTTGCCCGCTTTGTTACGATCGCCCTGGATGGTTCCCTTTGTAACCCGCCCTGAAGGTGTGAAGTTCCTATCAAAATAAACAACAACTCTGCAAGAACTATTTCCCACGTTCGACGCAAGTCTCAGCGCGACAACAAAATTGAATGGGTGTCAGCAGAATTTTGTGGTGAAGCGTCGCCCGGCGGCGAACACTATCGCGCGCGAATGACTCTGTGTTATGGCCAATAACAATTTCCGCGACGCGATCATCAGCTTCATCCATGAGAACGCGAAGCCCGTCGACAAGTTCAGCCATCAGCCGCGCCTTTACGCGCTGACACGGCTGATCGGCGCGGGTGAGGCTTGCGATGATGATGTCGTGTTCGCCGCCGTCTGGCTCCATGATCTCGGCGTGTTTGTGGGACATCGGCCCGAGGATCCCGATGCCCTGGCGCGTTGGGATTGCGTCGCGTATGCCGTTCAGCAAGCGCCACGCATTCTTGCCGATCTCGGCTTTCCAAAGGAGAAAATTCCTGCTGCGGTTGAAGCGATTCGAACGCATCAGTCCAACGCGGAACCAGCGTCAATCGAGGCAGCGATCGTTCGGGATGCGGATATCCTCGAGCAACTCGGCGCAACCGCTGTGTTGCGCACGACGTGCAAGATCGGACGCGATACGCGCTTCAAAACATTCCCCGACGCGCTGCGGGCGCTGCGGCAGCAATTGGAATCGCTGCCTGCGCAACTGCGACTCGTACGCTCGCGTGAGTTGGCGGTGCCGCGCGTTGAGATTCTGCGACAGTTCCTTGAAGCGGCCGAAGCGGAAGGCGCCGCGGCGGAGCGCGGGGTTCACGCCGCTTGAATGCTGGATCGAGAGGCGTGTGGGCAAGGTCTGCGATTGTCGCATGCTTAACGCTGAAGCAGGCTGAAGAGCCTGCGCTCCGAAGTTATGAATTGGAATGAACTGATAACCATGGCTACGGATGAAGTGGAATCGACGCTTGCCGCGTTGCCCGCAGGGTTGCGCGAGCGTGCCGTGGCATTGCCGATCACGTTCGAACCGATTCCCAATGCGGCGTTGCAGGAGGACGGAATCACTGCTGACACACTCGGACTATTCACGGGCGCGGAATTCGTCGATGAGGAAACTGTTCCCATGCCGCCGCAGATCATCCTGTTTCTGGAAAATCTTTGGAACCTGGCCGACGGCGATGAATCTGTGTTTCGCGCGGAGGTGAGGACGACCTTGTTGCACGAACTCGGACATTACCTTGGCTTGAACGAGCAGGATTTGTTTGAGCGCGGATTGGAGTGACGCGCCACCGTGCGTGCCAGCTGACGCGGGAACGCCGGCTTCCAGCCGTATACGATGTCAAAAGAACCGACCGCGCGCAGAATGAGAGTTGCGTCCGGATTGAAAAAGAGGACCTTGCAGGCCATTTGGCGGTCTCGTGCCATTTGGAGCCCTGAGCCGAATGCAAGTCGGCGATCCGTGGCGGGTTGTGACACCTGCGCTACGACTTCACAGCTTCAACACAGCGGGCGCAGATCGTGGGATGGTCAGTGGCCGACCCGACATCGGTTTCCCAATGCCAGCAGCGTTCGCATTTCTGGCCGTCGGCCTTCGCCACAGTGACGGTGACGACTGTGTCCGCAGCTTCCTGCAGGACAACCTGCGACACGTTCAACAGTTCGCGAACGGCCTCGAGATTTTTTCGCGCGTCGTTCAACACCGGCCCTGAACCGCGGAGAACCAACTTCGCCTCGAGCGCCTTGCCGATTTCCTTGTTCTGACGCGCCTTCTCCAGCGCGGGAAGCGCGAGCTCGCGCAGCACAAACAGACTGGCCATCTGCTCCGATTCTTCTGTTGAAAGAGCGAGGCGGCGCGTCTGCCAATCGGATTGATGCACGTTTTGCCCCGAGTTGCCCGGAACAAACCCCCATGCTTCGTCGGCGGTGAACACCAGAATCGGCGCCAGCATCTGGCAGAGTCCCGTCACGAGCCGATGCAAGGCCGTTTGCGTTGAGCGCCGGCGCGCGGAGTTCGCGGGATCGGTGTACATGCGATCCTTGATGACGTCGTGGTAAATCGCGGACAACTCCACGGCGAGGAACTGGCTGAGCTTCTGGTAAACCACGTGAAACTCGAATCGGTCATACGCCTCAACCACCTCCTGCTCGAGCTTCGAAAACTCCGACAGGACCCAGCGATCCAATCCCGTTAATTGCCCGTCGTCAACCGTGTGCCGCGCGGGATCGAAATCAAACAGGTTTGAAAGCTGATAGCGCAGGGCGTTGCGGATGCCGCGATACGTTTCGCCCACCTTGTTGATGCGCTCCTCGCTCACCACGATGTCGTTTCGGAAATCCTGCGATGCCACCCAGAGTCGCACCACATCGGCCCCCCACTTCTTCACGTAGGCTTCGGCCGTCTGCGGCTTTTCGTAGGCGCCCTGCTTGCTCTTGGAAATTTTCTCGCGATCGGCATCGACCATGAACCCGTGCGTCAACACGGTCTTGAAGGGAGTGGCTCCATTCCCGGCCAACGACAGCAGCAGCGAGGATTGAAACCAGCCGCGATGCTGGTCGGAGCCCTCCAGATACATATCGGCCTGCGGCGGGACCTTGGCGGCGAGTTCGGTGCGGCGGGCGATGACGGCGCGCGACGAAGATCCCGAATCGATCCACACGTCCAGCGTGTCATTGGATTTCGCGACGGCGTCGGAACCCTGCCAATCCTTCGGCTTCACTGCAGCCCAAAGGTCGGCAACGGACTTCTCGAACCACACGTTCGATCCGTGCTGCTCGATCAGGTCGGCGGCATTCCGGACGATTCGCGCGTCGAGGATCGGCTCGCCCTGCGCGTCATAGAACGCAGGGATCGGAACGCCCCACGTGCGCTGGCGCGAGATGCACCAATCGGGACGCGATTCCACCGCGCCTTTGATTCGATTCACGCCCCAATCGGGAATCCAACTGACGCGATCAATCTCTTCGAGCGCGCGGGCACGGAACGTTTTCGCCGAACGGGAAACTTCACTGCCCATCAAATCGATGCGAATGAACCATTGGTCCATTGCGCGGAAGATCACCGCAGTCTTGCTGCGCCAGCAATGCGGATAGCTGTGATGATAATTCTCCTGGTGCAGCAACGCCTTTCGAACGCGGAGTTCATGCAGGACGGACTCATTGGCGTCGCTCTTGCCATGCTTCTCGAGGATCGATTTGCCAACCATGTCGGCGGGCATCTGCTGCTCAAGCGGCAAATCGTTCGTGTGCGCAAGGCGTCCGTCATCATCCACGGGCGAATAAATCGGAAGTCCCTTTTGCCGGCCGAGATTGTAGTCATCGAGGCCATGGCCTGGGGCGATGTGAACGAAACCTGTTCCTGTGTCGCTCGTGACGAAGTCTGCGGCGAACAGTTTTCCCGTTCGATTGCAGAACGGATGCTGGTATTCCAGCGCAGCAAGGTCAGCGGTTTCAAACGGCGCTTCGGAGTAATTTTGCCACCCGCATTTTTCCGCCACGCCAGGAACCAGTCCGCGAAAGAGGATGAATGTTTCGCCGGCAACAGCGACTTTGACGTATTGCAGCTTCTCGCTGTAAGCCACCGCGAGGTTGGCGGGCAAGGTCCAGGGCGTCGTCGTCCAGATTACGACGAAGACGTTCGGCTGTCCGATGACGGGGAACTTCACGTAAACGCTCTGGCTGACGTGATCGGCATATTCCACTTCGGCCTCGGCCAGCGCAGTGCGGCAAGGAATGCTCCAATAGACTGGCTTCTTGCCGCGATAGACAAAGCCCTGCTGGACGATATCCGCGAACAAGCGCAGTTCGTCCGCTTCGTATTCCTTGTTCAGCGTGAGGTACGGATTTTCCCAATCGCCGAGCACGCCGAGCCGCTTGAATTGCTCGCGCTGGATGTCGATGTATTTGCGTGCGTAGGCTTCGCACGCCCTGCGGATGGACGCAGCGTCGGCGCTGGTGTCGCCCGCCTTGCGCATCTCCTGCGACACCTTGAATTCGATCGGCAATCCGTGGCAATCCCATCCCGGCACATACGGCGCGCTGAATCCGCGCAGCGTCTTGTACTTGATGATGATGTCCTTGAGGATCTTGTTGAGCGCGGTGCCGATGTGGACGTCGCCATTGGCGAAGGGCGGTCCATCGTGCAGGACGAACTTGGGCGAAGTCGCGCGCGTGGCCTGGATTTTCTGGTAAAGGCCGGCGCCCTGCCACTGCTTCAAACGCTCCGGTTCCCGCGCGACGAGGTCCGCTTTCATCGGGAAATCCGTGCGAGGCAGGTTCAATGTGTCTTTATATTCCATCGCAAAGAGCCCGAAAACTAACAGTGGCCTTGGGGGGTGTCAACGAAGCCGCCCGCAGCGAAAAAGCCGCATAACGGATAGGGGTAGGAGCGAGGGATTAACCTCGCCCCTCCCTCCAAACCGGACGGGCGGATTTCCCGCATCCGGCTTTCCGTTTAGTGGTTCCTGTCCGGAGTTGGCTCGCTTCGGCTCGGGCTGTGGCCAGGGAGATCAGCC
>DASPIL010000021.1 GCA_035629175.1 Verrucomicrobiia bacterium
CGCCTACGGCTCCAGGGACTCCGTTCCACCGAAGGGGGTGGTTTCGAAAGGGTTGAAAGATGACACAGAGATGAAAACAAAACCGGCAGGCACAGTGATTTCTAATTGTCACTGAAGTGAAGAATAATTGTCATTGAACACCCTCTCCGCTCGTGACCGGTGTGGCTTGGGTGGCGTCGCGCATCACCCCAGCCGCCGAACGGTTCCTGCGAGTCACGCGAGATTCCGCGAAGGAAAGCTAAAGGCGACTGCACTATGGTGACGCTTCGTTGCTATCCCGGGTTGGGCCGCAATTCGCCGGACTCCGGTCCCGTCGGGACAACATCTGATCGGACCACCAGGAACCCAGCGCCATACCGCTGATATTGTTTCCAGCCGGTGCTGCAACGGCCGGGCACCTCTAATCCATTGAGCCAATCTCAAGCGCGTAAATCTCCCGGGCGAGACCTGCTGGGTGGCGGGGAGGAGAGATAAGCCGGTGGCGTTATCCAATGAAGCCGACCGGTTTGCACATTGCCTGGGAAGACATTCGAAATAATATCGACGTAGTTTGCAGGCGAATTCTCAGTTTCGGTCGCGATGAGATTTTTCGGCCAAGTCAAGTTGGCAACAGTTGGCAACAGCGGCACTGCCAAATAGTGCACTTTCGCGCGGCAGATGTTCGTCAGGCGAAATCTATAATGGTCTTAGCGCTTTGAGGGAAATTGGAAATTTGTTTCCATGATTCGAATCCCTTCGCTCGCTCCATCTTTTTCATCCACTTCTCATCCCCCGGTTCTGGTTCACTTTGAGCGGTAACGTTCCGCAGCGGAATGCGACCGAGCGCATCGGCGCGCCGCTGGCCTCGCTCCGCCTCCCCGACGCAGCGATAAACGCGAATTCATAACCACGGTCCCCCGCGAGTTCCTCGAGCTGCGGTGCGACTCCGCCTCCTTACTTTAATTCCTGCCCGCCCTGGCGAACGTTGCTGGCATCGAACAATCGTGTGCCCAGAATGATCTCCCTGGGCACCGTCTCTCCTTTGAGGATTTTCAGTGCGGTGTCGATTGCTTCTGCGCCTCCGCTTGGATACTCGAAGGTGGCATCGAGAATGGATTGGCTGACATAGGCAACGCCTTCCTGCGGCAAGGCATCAATCCCGACAAATTTGATTCCGGTTCGGCCCGACGCCTTGGCTGCGAGATAAGCACCGTGCGCCGCAGCATCGTTGTGCGCGTAGACCAGGTCAATTTTCTCGAAGCGCGACAATGCCGATTCCATCTCCTTGCGCGCATCAGGCTCGAGCCATTTCATGTCCGCGCTAAAAATGATTTTGATGTCGGAGCCGGCGATGCCTTCCAGGAATCCGCTGTGCCGATCCTGGCCGGGGGTTGATGTTTGAAGGCCCATCAACTCCACAACATTCCCCTTGCCGCCCAGCGTTTTCACAATCCACTCGCCCGCTGCCTTTCCTATCTTCTTATTGCTAGCCCCTATGAAACACGTGAACTTGTCGCCGAGCAACGCGCGGTCGAGCACGATTACCGGGACGCCGGCCTGTATCGCCTTAGCAACAGGTTCAGTCAGCGGCTGGGCTTCCTTGGGACTGATGATGAGCAAATCCACCTTGGAACTGACGAACTCCTCCACGTGCGCACGCTGCTTGAGGGTGTCGTTTTGCGCATCCTTGAACACCACTTTCAGGTTGGAGTGTTTCGCCGCCGCATTCTTGATATCCTCGTTCATCTGCACACGCCACGGTTCTCCCAAATTGCATTGAGACATGCCGATTGTGTACACCCGGTTCTCACCATCCGCTTTCGATTCGTTGCCGGATTTTGAGGCCGGGTCGGAACAGCCATTCGCCAGCAGACTGAGGAAAGAGAGAATTGCGAATGCCAGGCTGCGGATGTGGTTTGGTTTCATGAGTTTCGTCAGTTGCTAAAAAATGCGCTCAACTTTCACGGCGGCGTTGGGTCAACACGGCTGCGACAATGATCACCCCGGTCAACATCAACCGGCCCGCCTCCGGCACGGCATTGATGCTGAGAATCTTGTCCAAATAGCCAATCGTCAGCACGCCGAGCAAGGTCAATCCCATTCCCCCACGGCCGCCTGACAAACTCGTTCCGCCGATCACCACCATCGCGATGGCAATCAATTCGTAGCCGGCGCCTGCCTCGGGATCACCCTGCTGTTCCTGCGCCCCCTGGCAAATCCCGGCCACTGCAGCCAGCACACCGGAAGCCGCATAAGCGCAGATTTTGGCGGAGACCACCGGCACACCAGAAAGCCGGGATGCCTCTTCATTGCCTCCGATTGCATAAAGTTGCCGTCCCCAGCTGTGTTTCGCGAGCGCAAGCCATGAAAAACCAAGGCAGATCAAAAAAATCACTGTGACCATTGATACGTTGTCCCCAAGGATGCGAGTGTCCACGGCGCGGAACAGTGCGGGCACGTCCACGTAGTCGTAACTGCCACTGGAGCTCTTCACGGCTGTCGAAACCTTCATTCCGCCGGAGAAGTATTTGGCAGCCCCTCGAGCAGCCACCATCAACGCCAGGGTGGCTATGAACGGCTGCACCCGCAGTTTTGCTGCCACAACACCAGACAATCCACCGCTCACCGAACCCACCAGCATGCAGGCAGGAACAACCAGCCACCCGCTCCAACCCCAGTGAATGGCCATCTTCGCGCAGCACACAGCGACCAGCGCCAGCACGCTTCCGACTGCCAGGTCAATGCCGCCAGAGATGATGACGAGCGTGAGACCGCAAGCCAGAATTCCGTAGACCGACGCCTGTCGCAGGGCGTCACGGTGGGTGCCGATTTTGAAGAATGCTCCGTCGGCATTGAAGATTGCTCCCACCACAAACACGAGAACCAACGCCATGAACGCCCGCCCGGCTGCGCTTGTTGAGAACCTCCGCAGTCCATTCGTTTTTGCCATTGTCGAATCGCTGCTCATGCCACGATAGCGGGCGTCGCGTTGCCGACCCTCCCCATTGCCGCAGCCAGAATCGCTTCCGGCGTAGCGTCAGTCCGGTTGAATCTCGCAGTCACCCTGCCGCGGTGCATCACCACGATGCGATCGCTCAACGTGAGCAACTCGGGCATCTCGGAACTGATCAACAGGATCGCCATTCCTTCGGACGTCCATTCATCCATCAGTTGGTAGATTTCGCGTTTGGCAGCGACGTCGATCCCGCGCGTGGGTTCATCGAGAAGCAATACCCTGGGTCGCGTTTGGAGCCATTTTGCGATCGCCACCTTTTGCTGGTTGCCGCCGGAGAGCGCACTCACTTCCAGCTCGAGCGACGCGGCGCGCAACTTCATCCGGCTCGTGGTCTTTTCGGCCGCGGCCCGCTCCGCATCTGCTCGCCGCCATCCCGCCCTCGACAACTCCCGCAATCCGGCCAGAGTCGCGTTTGCAATAATCGAAAGGGACAGCACCAGTCCCGTCGCCTTGCGATCATTCGTGAGCAACGCCAATCCAGATTCAATCGCGGCGCGCGGGGAGGCGAACGACACTTCCCTGCCATCCAGGCGCATGGCGCCCTGCGTGGCGCTGCAGGCGCCAAACATTCCCCAGAAAAGCTCGCTGGCCCCCGAGCCCTGCAGGCCGCCGATACCAAGGATCTCCCCGGCGCGAACCTCGAGCGACACTCCGTGCACCGCGTTTTTCTCAGCGAATCCTTTGGGAAACACACTGAAATTCTCCAGGCGCACTCTCTCGGGTCCCGGATTGGGCGCGCGTCGTGGAAACTGTTCGCCGAGATCCCGTCCCACCATCCATTGGATAAAACGTTGCGCCGGCAACTCCGTTGCAGGTGCAGTGCCGACCCATTGTCCATCGCGCAACACCGTGATGCGATCCGCGATCTGCTCGATCTCCTCCATCTTGTGCGAGATATAAACGATCCCGCAGCCGCGTTCTTTCAAGGTGCGGATGAGTGCGAACAGCTTCTCAACCTCAGGCGCGTTCAAGGCGCTCGTGGGTTCGTCCATCACAATCACCTTTGCCTTTTGGCTCAGCGCCTTCGCGATCTCGATGAGTTGCTGCACTGCAATCGGAAATTGCTCGGCGCAACGGCGCACATCAATTTCCAATCCCAATTGCCTGACCCAGTGCAAGGCTTCCTCGTGCTGCCGCGCCTCACAGACGAAGCCAGCTCGCGTTGGTGTCCGGCCGAGAAAAATGTTGTCGGCCACGCTCATCGGCCCAATCAGGGAAAGTTCCTGATGTATCACAGCGACCCCGAGCGCACTGGCTTCCAGCGGAGAACACGGCCGCGCTGGCCGACCGCAATACTCGATCAGTCCTTCGAAGTCGGTGTGGATCCCCGCAAGGATCTTGATTAGCGTACTCTTTCCCGCCCCGTTTTCTCCCGCAAGCACGTGAACTTCGCCAGCCGCCACTTCAAACCTGACATCCCTGAGAACCGTCACGGCGCCGAAACGCTTCGTGATACCGGATAGCCGCACCAATGGTTCAGCGAGGGACGTGGTGCCGGACGACGAAGTCGCGTTCACGGGGACTGCACGCCTCCTGGATTTTGTTCAGCCAGCGGCATCCAAACTTGGTAAGGGTCCTGGGTGCTGCCGGCTTCAGCAAACGAGATGAGTTGAAGCGCGAAAATTTCATTTGTCGCGCGCTCTGCTGAAGGAGTTGTCCGGATGGCGTGAACAGAGCCGCGTTGTTCGCCGATTAACGTGCCAGCCTGCATCTTCGACTGTGCCGGCAAAATGCGGAAAGTTCCGATGGGTGCCCCGGGATTGAGGGCATCGTCTGCCGCCAGGATTAAAGGACCTCGCGCAAAAGCCACTTTGCCCGCATTTCCATGCGCTCCGACGATCGTGCGAAGCGACATTGGCATTCTCAACGTGATGACATCACCGTCATGCCATTCCCGTCGCAGCGCTGCATACTCGCCAGCGGGCAGCGACCTTTCCTGAGATCGGTCGTTTACCGAGAGCGTTGCTGTTTGGCTCCAGGCGGGCACGCGCAATTTCAAGGTGAACACCGAGGCTTGGTCGAGAACGACTTTAACGCGCATGTCGCCGGTTCCGGGATAGCCGGATTCAATTTCAAGGCGAACGAATTTGCCGTCGGGCAGCCGCAGCCGGGATTTCCCAGCTGTCAGAAAATTGATGATTACGCCTTCATGGTCGGCCGTCACCGCAAATGTCGGCACGAGAGCCAGGCCACGGGGTCCGCTTGAAAGGCAGCAATGCCCCGAGAGCTCCGCCGAGTAGGGTTTCTTTCCCTCGAGTTGCACATAATATCCCCAGCCACTGCCGTCAGGTTTCTGCGCGCCCAGTAATTGATTGTAAACGGCACGTTCCAACTCTTCCGCAAAGCGCGCTTCGCCAGTCAGCCGAAGCAACTGCGCGTTGAATTGAATCCACGTGACGGTCACGCACGTTTCACCCACGTCGGCATTGCCATTTGGGAGTTCATGGTCCTTGTGGAAATGCTCGTGGTGACTGGCGGTGCCTGTGAGATACAGGCGGCTGTTGACGATGTCCTGCCACGCATTCAATGCCGCCTCCAGCAACTGCTTCTCGCCTGTCGTGCGATAAAACTCGAGGGCGCCATTCAGGCACGAAAGCATTTCATAGGCTTTGGCGTTGCCGACCTTGTCCACGCGTTTGGCTGAAAGCAGAGTCGAAACAATTTTTGGCCCCGCGGGAGTCTCCCACGATGCGAGGATGTAGCGGCAGAATTCGAGATACTTCGTTTCCCCTGTCAGCCGATACAACAGGACCATCGGTTCCAGCACGCTCGTAGGAGCCATGCCCATGTGCCAGCCGGCTTTAAGAATGTCCCGCTGCCCGGCATTTGTTCCAAAGGTGCGACACAACAGATCGGCGCAACGCCGGCTGATGGCGAGCGCGTTGGTGTTCCCTGTCGCGCGATAATAAGTCAGCAGCCCAAGCATGTCATACTTGTGAGCCCAAACATCCCACTCCGTCCAACGTTGCTCGGGCAAGTAGGTTCCAAGATAGCCATCTTCCATCTGACACTTTCCCAACTCGGCAACAACGCGATCCAATTTCGTGCGGAGTTCGGAACCTTGCGAGTATTCCCACGCCAATGTCGCAGCGTGCAGCCATTTGCCAGCGTGTTCTCCATCCCATGCCTGCCGGCCTGGACGCTTGCGAAAACCTTCGAGCAGTCGTTCCTCATCAACCTTCGCAAGCCGATTCGTGACATTTGCGTCCAACCGCTTGCCCAGAAACCCACCCAGCTGGATCGCCGCTGGGATCGTGGCTTCCTGCCTGTCCTTGACGGCTGGAGGGACGGCGTCGACGACAACCGGGGCGCCGTGCAGAGCGGCGGCCAGTGAAAACAATCCGACCATTGTTGCGTTGAGAAACAGACACTGCATGCGATCAGTTCTTTTGCAACGTGCGGAGGTCGACGCTCGCGGGGCGGCTGTAAACCGGCGTTTGCGCCGTCAACGCATCGAATCCCAGGAAGTACCCTGCAGACTTCTCGGATTTGCCGGCGCACTCGAACCGAAGCGTGTGCTTGCCTGCGGCAACGTGATGCGTGCCCAGCTTGTGCTGCGCTTGAGTGATTCCGGGCGCGTAGAGATCAAATTGTCCGATTTCCCTGCCATCCAATTTCACCCGATAGATGCCGTAATCCCACGAGTGGGTGACTTTCCACGCAAGGCCGAGCGGCTGGTCCTTGTCGGTTTCGAATGAAACCTCCACCCAACCCTGGTCATCGGTGGGCTTGAACCAAAGTTGTTTTCCGTCAATGACGCCACCGAGTGGCTGGACTTCAAGCGGATGGTTCGAATGCCTGGCGGCCACAACGGCTTCATACCCCTTCAGCACCAAGCGTTCGCGGAGTGGCAGACGATCCACACCCGAAGGCAGCGCTGGCCACGGCTTGTGCGGTTCGGTCTGGTACCAGATGGCAACACTGGAAAACAGATCGTCGCGTTCGATGCAGCCGTCACTTTTTCCGTCGGGAAATTTCTGGAAACCTTTGTGTTCGATTTCCAACCGCAGGGATTTCTTGAAAGTGACCGGGTCAGGCAGATGAAATCTATAGGCCGTGCCTCGGTCGCCCGTATTGAATCCTTCCCACAAGGGTGTTCCATAGAACGGTCCGGCCTGCTCGCGAAAGCCCCAGCCGTCGCAGAAATAGTCTTCAGTGCCCGTGCCGCGCAAGCTGGGCGTTTTTTCGCCGTCGATGAAAAAGAAATCATCGCCCTCACCGTACCAGCCCCCCGAAGAATGATAAACGCTCTTGATCGTACCGACGTAGTGACCCCGTCCCTCAATGTCCGCGATCAAATAGTTCTGGCCCATAACACAGGGGAATTCCTGGCGATACATTGCGTGGAAATAAGCGGTGTCGGCCGGCAGGGAGTCATGCTTCTGCCAGTCGATGTAATAATAAAAGCAATCGCAGCGCCTGTCGCTTTCGTTAGTAACGGTGATGCGGGCTTTCTTGCGGAATGGCATCGGCCAATAGGAGTTTCGCCCGCGGCCCTCGGAGCTGACGCGAAGGGGAATGGATGTGAATGGTTTGTCCACGCCGAAGCCGATGCCAAAGAAATCACCGATGGGACATTCGACGCTGGGATGCTCCTCGTCGTCCCAATAAATCCGCAATGTAAGCTTGGCCGAGTAGAAGGGATCGCCGTGTGCAATGGTGATCCAGATGTGCACGATCTTGCCGGGTCCCTCGAGTTCAGCGAGCGTCAGCATTCCTCCGGGTTCGATTGGCCGCAGATCGCCATTTCCGTTCTTCAGGTCCGGATCTGTTGAAGACGCGCGGCGGGTTTCAAATCCCTTGAGCCGCTCCAGCCCGCCGAGCGGATTGCCAAGGTTCTCCTGCCCGGAAGAACCAAGGACGGTTAATGACAGGAACGCTGTGAAGACGAGACAGTGCAATTTCATTTTAAATTGACGGAGTTCATTTGAGATTCGCGGGCGATGAAACGCAAGCTTTGGCATGCCTCCCGGCACGGCCAAAGCTTGACGTTCGGAACGAATGCAGATCACTGGGCGAGCCGATAAAATCTGCTGGAGTCAGCGCCCGGAACAATCACCGCATTGTTGGTGATTCCTGCAACAGGCTGCCATTCTGGAGTAATGAGGTCGACCGCTTGTTCCAGTGCATAACCCACATAACCGGCCGGCCAGGATACGACCGCGCCAGCCGGAGAGCTTTGAACCGAAAGTGCGGGCGCGGGTGAGAGACTGGGAACGAAAATTCCACTCGCCCTGGCCGCACCCAATCCCGCGATCTCGGATGCAGATAGCGCGCGATCCACGAACGCGATACTGCTCACATAGAGCTCGTGCGTGTAAGTTCCCGAACTGTCTCCCTCATTAAACAGCAACAGGTCGGGACCTGGATCCTGATTTGAATAAAGGGCCCAGCGCCCGCCAATCCCATCGGCAGCCCGCGTCTTGACGTTCGTTCCATTGACGTAATACGTGAGCGTGTTCGCTACAAGGTCGGCGACGAACGCCACGCGGTTCCAAGTGCCGGGCGTGATGACGCCTGCCGCGGAATACCCACCGCCGCCGATTCCGACCGAACCATCCGCGGCAAAATAAAAGTCAGCATCATTCAAATTGAACGGATCAGTGTTGAACAGTGCGGTCCAATCCAATGGCCCCGGCTCCATCACGTCAAAGAGCAGGGTGTAGCGATTGATCGAGGCGTTTGTGCCCGTATTGGGACCACTGCCTGAAAAACTCAGGTGGTAGCCGTCCGTGTCGGAGGCAAAAGCCGGGACATGCATATAGGTGGCAGGCATCCCCTCGATGTGCGGAACGGTGCCGCCATCGGTCGTGCCGAACGAAGTGAGACCCGCGTTGCCGGGGTCTGCATGAGCCAGGACACCGTTCCCGAGAGCGGCGCTCAGGTCGCCTTCGGTGAAACGCCACTCATAGGGAGTGTAGTTCTGGACCGTAAACGTGACTTCGTTCGTTGCAAGAGTCTCGCCAGAACCGGCGATCAGCGTGTAGGTGTGCGTCGAGCCACCGCGAAGGAGGCCGCCGCTGGATGACTTGATTGCCTTTGTGGCAGCGGATGTGATTTCGATCGGCATCGGAACACCATCGAGCAGCAATTGAATCGAGTTGGTATTGATCACGTCATCCGGATCAAGAATGGTCGCCTGAAAAGAAAAGTTCGGCGCAACATTCGTCTCCCCTTGTGCAGGCGACATCGACGTCAGTGCTGGAGCCTGGCTCGGAAAAAGCAAAGGCGTTGGCGAAGCCGCCTCGCCGATCCACCCGCCCATCCCGGCGACCTCCGCGTCGGTCAACGGCCGATTCCATACCGCCGCAGTGCCTGCAAGACACCATGCGTCTTCCCAGTTGTCGTCTGCAAACAGGTGGAATCGATCCAGTTCCAAGGCCCATCGCCCGTCAATGGCCTGGCCGGGTCCATCGAGGATCAACGTTCCATCCACGTAAACGCGGAAGAAGTTTCCGTTGTCGACGGACCACACGATTCGGTGCCATTTTGTTGCATCAAACGTGATGGTTGAATACCCAACGCCTGAAACGCCGACGACGGCGTTGGAAACGGATGAGGCATTCACCCAAAGGTCGGCATCATTGGCGTTACCATTGAGCGACGTCTGGTACAGACTGTTCCAGCCAACACCCGCGAAGAAATCGACGGCAATCGTGTACTTGTTGATGTACTCGCCGTCGCCTTTCCCTTCCGCCCCAATGCCGTGATACACCGTCAGGAAATCAAAGCTCCGATCCTGGACGATTCCACCATCGCTATACTTGGTATGCCACGATTCCACCCCAAGATCAGTCCACGGACCCAGCAGGAAGTTGGCATTGTCGACATGGCTGTTTACGAGATTCGCACCGATCGTCGCGGTCAACTTGTCTGCACTGTTCTGAAAACGCCAAAGTCCCGTCACGCCCGGGGGAACGTTTGCCGCCTCGAGGTGGCCCGCGCCAATCAAAGCGAGCGAGAAAAGCGCTGCGTTCATCAGTAGCGGCAGCCGCGTTCCCCTGATTTCACCCCCCTGATGGGTTGTCCCGACTGCCAGGCATCCATGGATGCGAGGCACGGCCGAACGTTTGGTAGTATTCATATATCTGGTTTTGTATTCCGATGAAGCGTTGGTTCGAATGTCTTCGTATGATCTGCGCGGATAGGGCAAGGGGGCGCTACGGCGTCACCTGGGAGGCGCCCCATTTTTGCAAATCGTCTTTGTGTGGTTGCACCAAGGCGTGCTTGAGCTGAGCGTTGCACCGCTCGCAAACAGCAGCGCCTTCAGGTCCCGGTACTTTGGGTCGCAGAGTCAGATGCTGGTCATTCGCACATCGATATCCCACAACTTCTGCCAGGGCGTCCTCCTTGCACTTAGGACATTTTTCCAGGAACACCTTGCGCTCCGTGAACATCTTGCCCCTGCACTTCTGGCAGAAATAGCCGTTCGCATCTGTCTCAATCGCTTCACTGCCTGGCTCCGGGAAACAACCCGCGAGAACCAGACATATCACTGCTGCGAGCAAAGATTCAAAGATGAAAAAACGCGACTTCATGAGCCACAAACGCGTCCGCCACATGCATCCGCCAAACGAGTTGAGTCAGGGGTCGGCATCTGTTCCGAGGTAAATTGCGGTGATGTATTTTGTGTCCGGCCGGGCGCTGACAAATTCAGCGTGTCCGTCGCAGAAGGATATATTTCCGCCGCTCGCCCCGTGATTATCAATCGGATCAGGAAAGTTGCTTACATCCGTGCGCGTGCTTTGGTACGCCGAATCGCCATCCAAAAAGAGACAGGCACGCGACGGACCCGCCGCCATGCCTTTGTAGCCTGCATTATACGGAAATATGGATGTGAACTGGTAAACCCATGACTGGACGTTGCCTTGAGTTTTGGCCGCCGGAACGGGAGTGGGTTTCCCCTGGTCACCCCACCATGAAAACAACTCGTAGCTGGAACCCGGCTTCAGCGTTTTGTTGCCTGCATAGGACAACAAGTCGCGGAGAACCATTGGACCTGCAGGCGGAGGGCTGGGGACCCAGCTGTCCCGGATGAAATTCTGTGTGCCAGGACATACAAACGAATTCATGTTCGGAATGTACGCCTTGTAGAGCCACGTCTGGTTGTCGTCCGAGGGATCCACTGTCGGCGCGAACTGGCCTTTTCGATTTTCGTCAGAATACATGATGCTGCCGAGCGTCAGTTGTTTCACGTTGTTGAGGCAACTGATCCGCCGCCCCTTGTCCTTCGCCTTGGCAAGCGCCGGAAGGAGCATGGCTGCGAGTATCGCAATGATCGCGATGACTACCAGCAGCTCGATCAGGGTAAATGCACGCTGTGTCTGTCTGCTGGTTTGCATAATGCGAGACGCTTGAAAAACGCCAGACGTTGGGCCTGGTCTGGGACCGGCATGAACCCTACTCGATGGCGCCGCCTGGATCGATGTCTCACCTTCGTGATTTTTCAGACGGACACGCATGCCTCGGGTAAAGCTCGGTTTGGGTTCTGCGGAAAACTTTACATGGTGCAAATGCTTTCTCCATACCCTGTTTTAGGGAGACTTCTGGTACGGCGGGGCCTGGCGCATTCGCCTGCTTCAGGCTCTTCGTCAACAAACCCTGAATCAATATGATCTGATCGCGCACCTGCAGATCCCCACGGGAATGGCCGACGTTCTGCCAGGATTCCACACGCACGCGACTGCCAAATCTGGAACTTGAGGTATTTGCCGCCGTGGCTTAAAGAGGAGACGTGTTCAAGAAACGTCCAAGAACTCGACGCCATCCGGTTACTGATTCATCGGTGTCTGGCGGGCTTTCGAAGATGGAATCCGCTTACTGGGGGCAACGATTGTTCAAAAACACGTTCACCTACAAGGGGCGCAGAAGAAAGGTGAACGCCTGGTCTGTAAAAATACAGTTATTCGGCAAGCGCAAAACCTTTTCTCTCAGTTCGAGCGACCCAGCCGAAGCAGCAATAGAGGCCAGCCACATCTATCAAACCATCAACAGCCAGGGCTGGGATGCTGTCGGGCAGCGCCGTGGCAGGACAGGATTTCATCCGCCACTCGCTGAATCCAGAGCGGCTGCCACCGCCTCGACGGAACTTGGCCCGGAGTATTGGAAAGGACGGTTGATCCATCGAAAACATCCCGAGCCGGCCAGCGCCAGCGGCGAACGCTCTCTCTCGGTGCGCATCGAGCATTCCGGCGTCAGCCGGTATTTTCCGTTGGGCACGGGAGACGAAAGCCGGGCGGCGATCCAGGCAATGCACATTTATCAAGTGGTCGCCAGTCAGGGTTGGGGGATCGCCAACCAAAGATTTGCCAGGGAGCTCACCCTGGCCTTTCGCTGGCTGGAAGATCCCCTGGCGTGGACTTATACCACGTTACACACCCGGACCAACTCGGATGCACCCGTTTTTCTCCCAGGCTCGAAGTCGAAAGCTGCGAAACGAACTGTTGCCATCATAGAGCCCGATGCTGGCATTCGAAACGCGCTGATCGTCTGTGCCAACAGCCAGGAGGGATTCGGGTGTTGCGCTGCGTACAGCGGTGTCGCTGAAGCCATGCGCGAAATCACCCGGCGGCGCATTGACCTGATGATCGTCAACTACGCGCTCCCCGATCAGCCTGGCTCGAGCTGCCTGGAAGCGTTGGACAAGGAAAAGTCCGGCACGGTTGGCCTTCTCTACTCGGTGTTTGAAGATAGCGACCAGCTTTTCAAGTCCACGCCCGGAGGAGCGGTTGGATACATGTTAAAGCGCACGCCAACCAGCCGGATTTTCGATCCCATCGCGCAAACTGCTGGCGCACTGACGCGCGAAGTTATTGCACTGAAGATTCGCGAATATTTTCAACGGCTCGTTGCGGCAATGCCGTCGGGCCCCTCAGCCCTGGATATGGCCAGGCTCACTCCACGAGAACTGGAAATTCTGACGCTCCTCGCCAAAGGCGATCTTGCGAAGGAAATTGCCGACTCCCTGGACATCAGCGTGTGGACCGTGCATGGCCACGTAAAGAGCATCTTCGAGAAGCTCAACGTGCATACGCGGACTGAAGCCGTCTTGAAATTCCTGCAAAAATAGATTCGCTCGGGAGAGCTTGCTTCACCGGTGGATGGCCGCTGAAATGGCCGGAGGGACGGCATTCCATTTGGGCAACAACAACAGTCCTGCGAAAACCACGGCAGCACCCAGGCAGTTGAATACACCCTGCCAGCCCCAGCTTTCCTGCAGCAACCCGGGAATCACTCCACCCGCCATGGCTCCAATTGAACCCAGGCCGTTCACCAGTCCCGTCGCGGTTGAAGCACCTTTCTTCGCGCCGAAATCAACCACCGCGACTCCCGCGATCATGGCGTCCGGAGCGTAGGCCAGGAATCCAAGCAGGAACAGGCTTGCGCCGAGCGCCCAGCGCGTCGCCGGCAAATGATCAAGGGCGAACAGCAATCCACCCAACAAAAACAGGCACAGTATTGAGACAGGCATCCTGCGCGCGCCAAAAACCCGATCAGACACAACGCCCATCAGCAGAATGCTGAATGGCCCAGCCAATTCAAACATGGAGCTCAAAATTCCCGCCTCTGCCATGTCAGATCCCAGCCGGTCGTAGATATATTTCGGGCCCCAGAACAAGATCGCGTAACGCGTCGGCTTCAGGCAGAAATAAACCGCTCCCAGCAGGATCACCATCGGATTGCTCAGCACCGCGCGAATCACCTTCCACGATCCTTCCGGTTCCTCCTCCGGCGTTTCACCCGCCTTTACCAATGGCGTGGGCTCACCGTGATAGGTCTCCACAGGCGGCAAACCGAGATCTTCGGGACGGTCGCGTTGGAGGCAATAGAACAGTATCCAGACCCCAAGCAGAATTCCGGCGGGAACATAGAACGCGTATCGCCAGCCCAATCGCTCGGCGACAACACTCGCGATTAGAGAAGCCATCAATCCGCCGACGGCGTAATTCGTGCACCACAATCCAAGGACGAACCCGCGCTCTCGCCGCGAGAAAAAATTCCCAACATTCTTCACAAGCGGGGCCCAGCCGCTGGATTGGCAAAGTCCCTGGAAGAAAAAAAGGGCGACAAACATCGTGACGTTCGAACAAGCGCCCATCACGAATCCCGCCAAGACAGAACACAGCATCCCCGTGAGAACAACCCTGCGCGGCCCGAATCGATCCCCAGCCACACCCCAGAAAAACTGGCCGATCGCATAAGCGGCGAGAAACGCACCATCAATCCCGGCCATCTGCCTCTCGGTCAGTTGAATGTGCGTGTCTGCCTCGATGCCGGCCTTCGAAACGGCAAACGACATCCGAGTGAGATTGAAACCGGCGTAGGCCAGCCAGGTGATGGCGAAAGTCTGCCAGCGCCAGCGCTCATACAGGGGGTCGCTGCCGAGCTTTCGAAAGATTGGATCCAACGCCCCGCTGCCGACGAAGTCCGGCCTTGCAGCTTTGGGCGATGGCATCCGTTGTTACTACTTGGCGGTCCCGACCGGGAGCAAGTCCTGAATCGGCGGGCCCGACTTCGGCACCGCAGAATGGTAATCCTCACCCAAAAGCGCGGCGAGTGTCGCGGCAATCTGGCTGTGCGTTACCTGTGCGATGTTGGTTCGTTCACCGAGCGGCCGGGTGTCAGGTCCTATCACAGCCAGCCATGTTTTCTCCGCGCCGGCAACACCCGCACCGTGGTGCTTCCACTCCGCCCCGCTGCCACGTCCGTGATCGCAGGTAATGATGAAAGTGGTCTTGTCCTTGTAAGCAGCGATGGACTGCACAGTGTCCCAGAGCTTCCCTATGTAACGGTCCGAGTTGTTTGCCGCCTGCAGGTAATGCTCGTAATTCCCTCCGTGCCCCCATTCATCCGTTTCGCTTAACGCCAGCCAGACCAGGCGGGGTTGCTTGTCCCGCATATACTCGTTTGCCGCATGGAAATAAAACGAGTCAAAGGTCATCTCGTACCAAATCTGAATCGTATCCTTCTGCAGCTGTTGAATGAGTTCCAGCCGCGAGCCGGGTTCGCCCGGAAAGTTGGTGTCAAAACCCGACCATACCGGTATCCCACTGCGCTGCGTGTTCAGGACGTAGGGATGCACCGCCCAGTTCGCAAAGCCCACGACGCGACCCGCAAACGCTGGTTTGCGATGCAGCCATTCCAGAACGGAAACATTGGAATTATACCGCTTCTCGTTTTTGTCGATGCGATCGTCGGGTGAGCCAGTGAATATCTCATTGAAGCCTGGATACGTGAAATTTTTTCCGTTGGTGACAATGGAGACGCTGCCTTTGTTGCCGTTGCCGTAGAGCTGTCCTCGTTTGCCGATGGTTTTCCAAAGGAACGGCATGAGCGCCTGTCGTCGTTCCTCCGTCGTTTCGCGCCAGAACCAGGAACGCAAGCGGTTCGTATCCCACACCCCGTATTCTCTCGTTGCCAGCTGTTCCTCCATGCCCATAAAGACTTCCTGCCACCGCAGTCCATCCAGGGTGATCAACACCACATTTTCGGTCTGATGCGCAGGGGCAGCGATGGCCAGAAGACGCACGCACGAGAGCGCTGCCGCGATGAGGACAATTCTTTTGAACATAGAAGGTTTCGTTGAGTCGCGACGAATGTAAATTTCCCGATGTGAACGGCAATGCCTTGTTTAGGTGAGAATGCCGCCTTGCTTGGACGCATCTTGGACAGGTGGCATCCCAACCGCGGGCCGACCGACCAAATCAAGCCATTGACGTTACGCCACCAGCTTCGCGAGGCTACGAACACACCAAAATCACCCATGAGCTCACTCGTGCGAAAATCGTTGCGGCTACTCCTCGCGATAACCGCCATTTCACTTCCTGCTGCGGAACCGGCATTCGAGATCCGCCTCGAGGGCGTCAAATTCGATTATCCTGGCGCGGAGCAATGGGCGGCGATTGCCCGGCCTGATGGGCAAACAAACTGGGCATTTGCCATCTATACGGGCCAGAACAAATGGACCGTTCCACTCCAGGAAGATACGCCAGGCACATACCGGATTGTTCGCGTTGAGCGGCGGGCTGGGGAAAAGAAATCTGATGTCACCATTGGCAACGAGTCGCAACTCGCTCTCGATCTGCCGGCCGGGACGAAAGTTTCCAAACCCACCGCTGCGTCACAGCCCCTTTTGGAAGTCGGAGAATTTAAAACATTCTACACCGCTGCAGAACCGTGGTGCGTGAACGATCACACGTTTGTGCAGGGACCGGACAAGACATGGCACCTGTTCGGCATTACGCATCCAAAACCCCTGGTATGGGAGAAGGACCCCGGCCGGCAGCTGGCGCATGCCACCGCAAAAACCTTGCTGCAGATTCCGTGGGACAGCCAGCCGTTTGCGGTGACGCGCGATTGGGAGAAGTATCGCGAGTTTGTCTTCTGGGCTCCGCACGTCGTGCGACACGATGGAACGTATTACATGTTCGTCTGTGTCGGGGACCGCGATACCCACCGATATCGTATCCACCTCCTGACTTCGTCCGACCTCAAATCATGGACGCGCAGTCCGCACAATCCGATGGTGGTGGACGGCTTCGACGGTCGCGATCCATTCGTGATGCGTGTTGGCGAGCAGTGGGTGCTCTATTACACCGCCAACTCAACCCCCGAATGCGGCAATTACATCATCGCCGCCGTGACGAGCAAGGACCTTGTTCATTGGTCTGATCGCAAGGTGATTTTCATACACCCACGTGCCGGAAGTTTTGGCGGGCCCACGGAATCGCCCTTCATCGTGCGTCGCGGCGGCCAGTATTACCTGTTCGTCTGTGACAACGAATGGACAGACGTGTATGTGTCAACCGATCCATTCCACTGGGACTTTACACAGAAGAACACGCGGTTCCTTGCGCACGCATCCGAAATCGTTCGTGACACCGACGGGAAATGGTTCATCAGCCACGCCGGCTGGACCAGCGGACCGTTGAAGATCGCGCCTTTGAAATGGAAGGACGGTTTGGATATGGAAGCCACAAACATTTTGCCCGCTGAAAAATAGACTCCCGCGACAATCCCAACCAATTATCCGACGCGCATGAAACCAACATCGAAAAAAACCGCGCAGGGCGAGATCCAGGCGGGCATGGATCGGCGCCGGTTTGTCACGGCCGTCGCCGCGCTTGGCGCTACGGCCGCCTTGCCAGGCATTGCCACCGCCGCAGAATCCACGCCCTCCGACGTCAGTAATCCAGCTTTCCGAGTGGATGCTCTGCGCATGGCAACGTTGCGCAACGAAACCACCCGGCAATTCACGACGTTCAATCTCGATCGCAAGAGCAAAACCATTCCGATTCCGAAAGGCCAGCGCGTCACGATCGGCGAGGTGAAGGGAGAAGGATATGTGACACAGTTCTGGCTGACGTTTCCAGGCTGGTTCTGGCAGCACTGGAACACCAAAGCCGCAGTCAATCAATCCATCCTCAAGACATTGCTCCTTCGGATTTATTTCGACGGTGCGGAGCGGCCCGCTGTCGCCGCGCCCGTGGGCGATTTTTTTGGTGCTGGATTGTGTGAAGTGGCCAGCTTCGCTTCCCTCTACTTCGGGACCTCGAGCGGCGGATTTTTCTGCAAGTGGCCGATGCCGTTCCGCAAAAGCTTCCGTGTGGAGTTGGAGAATGTTGATCCCGAAATTACCACCGACGTGTTCTGCAACATCCTGTATCAACTCGCGCCTCTGCCGGATGGAACCGCCTACTTCCACACGCAGTTCCACACCGGCTTCAACAAAGGTCCGGAGCCGGTGAAAATCGCCGAAGCGCACGGACGCGGTCATTACGCCGGCTGCCAGCTCTACATGCAGGGCGAGGATCGCAACTACCTCAGCTTCCTGGAAGCGCCCGAGTACGTCTATGTGGACAACGACTGGGAGAAACCGCGCTTTGCGGGCACCGGCCTCGAGGATTATTTCCTCGGCGGCTGGTATTTTCGCGAGGGAACCATTGCCGGCCCCACCCATGGCGTGACCATCAAGGACACGCTCAATTCAAACGTGGCGATGTATCGCATCCACGAATCCGACACCATCCACTTCCGCGAGCGGCTTAAGTTCTCGTTCGTAAATCCCTGGTCACCCGATCGGTTAAAGCCTTTCTGCTTTTCCTCCGTGGCGTTCCTGTATCTCGACAAACCCGAGGGCCAGGGCCCTGCCATCCCGTCCGCAAAAGACTTGATGTGCTGGTATCGCATTCGCGACACCGATCACCTGAGCGTGCCGTGATCACAGCCGCGCGGACGGCTTACCAGTTGTCGAGCGCCAGGGTGGCAGCATCATCGCGATGGAGCGGAATGGATTTAAGCACCAACGCGCGTTCGCGATCCACCAAAACGCGGTCGAGTTGGAGCAGGGAGTAAAGCAGGCAGCCGACGCCATCCAAAGCCTCGTAGTAGGGCTTTGCGGGGTGACCCCGAAAAAGCCCGCGATACTCCAGCCGTTCCGTGGCGTCTTCTGCAACCTGCTGCGCCGTATTTAAATAGTGTGCGTCTCCGGTCAGCAAGAACATCTGGATGAAGAACGAAATCGTTTGCCCATAGATCCCTGCATAAGTGCCCCTGGGCGCGTACTGTTGCGAGTAGCCTCGATACCACGTGTTCGTCTCGCATTGGCGGGGCGGCAGCTCGCGCCCAATCCATCGGGCAAATCTTTCAGCTGTGACGCGCAACTCGGAGTCGCCCGTTCGCAACGCAGCAAAAGCAAACATTTGAGCCGTCGCGATCGGATGTTCGTAACCCGCGACGTACGGCTGCCACAGATCCAGATGCCCGCGCGGCTCATAGATCCCGTATTCTTCGGCCTGGAGTTCCTGATCCTGGCCTGCTGGAGGCGGAACGCGCGGGCCGCGCACAGGTGTTCCATCCAGATTAAGGGAGCCCCAAAACTTTCCTGTCTGCGCATCAAAGCCGTAGCGGCCGTAGGCTTTCAAATACGTCACCGCCTGATCCTGGAAGCGTGCATCGCCCGTCAGTTCAGTGCACTTGAAAAGCGAATGACAAAAAAGCCCGGTGTCGCTCGTCAGGAAATGCGATCCATCAAACCGATTCGCTCCAGCGTTCGGCCGGTCGGGGAACAAGCCGGTTGCGGGATTGCGGCTGTTCCAATACCGGTCTGAAAGCAAACGCACGCGATCCAGCCACACCCGCTCCCCGGTCTGCCGATGCAGAAACGCAAACGCTTCCGCACATGAACCGGCCGACATGGCAAAATCGCAGCCTCGCACCCCGTCACCATGGCGATCCACCTCTCCGGTTTCCTTGTCGATGACGTGCCACCGCCAGATGGCTTCAATCTCCCGGAGAACCGCATTGGAGTTCACATTCCAAAGTTGGGCCCACGGAATGTCATGGATGGCGTGGATCTCGTGGTGATTACCCAGATGCCCTGCCCTCTTGTCCGCGAACACGTCAAAGTGCCGATGCCAGCCCCACCAGATGAAACCCCGCTCGTCAACGAGATGCTGCAGATACCAGCCAACATACCTGTCTGCGAAATGCGCAAACTTCTCCTCGCTCGCGATCTTTGAAAGCGAATACATCGTTTTCAACATCGGAAGATCGGTAAGAAGGTTTGCACCCGCAGGATTGCGCCGCTCGCGACGCACTGCCCGCCAGGCTTCATCCAGCGCTGCCGGGTTGCTGGGACATTGACGGGTCTCGACATCGAGAATGCTTACAAGGATCGGGGCGTTCGATCTTCCGTAACGATCCGTGCCGTCACCCATCAGGATGGTAAGACAATCCCAAACCCGGCGGGCATAGACCGATTCAACCTCAGCCCCGCAGGCACCAGAGAGGAACACGAAACAAGCCAGCACCGCGCCAATCAAAACACTGCCGCGACAATAACAATCCATTTTCATGCCAGGTGCGCTCATGTCGATGCCAAGCAAGCATGACGCCGAATCCAGGCTGCGCGAGTCATTTCTCCACGTACGTGACTCGTGAACAAAATTTGAAACTCGCAACTCAAAATGAACTGCGGAATAGAAGCCATCCGAGTAGGCCAGCACCCATCACGACGCATGGGATCACAGTCTTGCCTTTCCACACGTACAAGGGGATCAGCGCGAGGACAAACACGGCCGCCGCCTTCACGTTGGTGATGGTTCCCACTCCGAGCGTGATCAGCGTCGACACAATGATTCCGACAACCGCAGCGGTAACGCCTTCCAACACCTCGCGCAACAGCGGCCGTTCCATCAACCGTTCGAGCTGCGTGTGAAAGAGCAGCGAGAAACAAAACGCCGGGAGAAAGACCCCGATGGTCATCAGAAGCGCTCCCAGTGCACCCCCGCCAATATAGCCGACAAACGTGGAGAAGATGATCAACGGCGCGGGCAGGGTTCCCGAAATCGCGACACCGTCCAGGAACTCGCCATCGCTCATCCATCGGCCGTTGTGGACGGCATCACGCTGCAAAAATGGAATCGCCGTGTAAGCTCCGCCAAACGTCAGCAACCCGGCGCGCAAGCCCGACACGAACAGTTGCGAGCCTGAGGCCGTGTGGCTCCCTTCAAGGACGGTGGATTGCATTGTTCCGGTCCGCTGTGTTGTTTTGAAAAGTTTTTGTTCAGGCCCATACGTCACCGCGCCCGCAAGCAAGACAGCCCCAAGCACGGCAGCAACCATCCAGCGCTTCTGTGTTGCAAAGAGATACGCCAGTCCGGCCACGGCAAGCGTCATCCAGAACGGCACGCCCAGCAGATCGACAACCCCGCTCACTACCGCAATCACGAGCAGCGCCCGATCGGTCAGGACATGTGATCCAATCCGATGCGCCGCCCGGAAGATCAACGCAATCACAGCCGGTTGTATTCCCAGAAACACCGCCTGCATTGGCGTCTCCGTGATTTGATACGCCACGTACAACCAGGAAAGGAGGAACATCAAAAGGAAACCCGGGAGCATGAAACCGAGCCCTGCCAGGATGCCGCCAATCCTGCCACGCGCCAGCATTCCAAAATAGACGCAGAGCTCGTGGGCTTCGGGTCCTGGCAGGATTTGATACATCGCAAGGAGCTTTTTGAACCGGGAAGGCGACACCCACTTCTCCTCTGTCACCAACTCCTGTCGAATCATGTCGATCTGAGCGACGGGCCCGCCCCACGCAAGAAGACCGAATCGCAAAAACCGCAGGAACAGCTTTGCGAACGATTCACGGGGTGGACCGTGGACGTCTGCTGCGTCATCCAGAAATGCGTGCGCCATGGCGGCCTTTTATGAGTGCAACACCTGGAGCAATCAAGTGCTTACAACGACAGCGTGACAGTGACAACTTTCCCGGTTTCTACTTGCCAGTGCTCGCATGGGGCGCTGCGACCTCCTTGGATTCCGCCGAATCCTTCTGCCGCAACCAGATCGAGAGAACTACAATGGCGAGGACCGCGAGGAACTCGCTCTGCCAGTTCTGGAACGACTCGAACCAAAACCGCGCCGAACTCGCGTACTCTGCCAGCGACAACTCCGCCAGGCCGTGAACACTTCGCTCCTCGTTATATTCCTTCACCCCCGAAATCGCGTGGCCAAGCATTGAAAGGAGAAACAATAGCCCCAGGGCGATCGAGAGTGAGTTCTCATAGATTTTGAGCATCCAGCCTCCACGCCGCACCGGGCTGGGCGTTTCGTCTGTAATTTTGCCGCAGCCTTCGGATTCGGATTTGTCGGGATCCTTTGACTCCGCCGAACCGCGCTGAAAGAGGAATGCTGTCAGGACGACGTACGCAGCCATTTGCAGGAATTCGCTTTCCCAGTTTTCAAAGAGAGCTTCGAGGAAGTGACTGCTGCGGATGTACTCGCCGAATGTGCTGGTCGGTTCGTTGTGGAGCCTTTGATCCTCGTTGAACTCGTGATTTCCGGCACGTGCCATGCCGAATAGGAAAATGACGAAGAGGAACACCAGAGTGAGCGAAAGACCGTTGTTGCGTAAGAAGTTCCTCATAGTCACTGGTCCGCTGACCTGCGTTCGCTCCCTCAGTCACCCGAGGCATCGTCGCGCGGAAACGTCGGACGGTAAACTGGAGCAAGTTGCCCAGCGGCTATGGGGAGAATCTAATGGGCTCTTGCCGCAGGAACGGTGAGCCTGTCAATCCACGCCAGCGCAATGGCGGAAGCAACGAACGTCACGTGAATGATCACCTGCCACAACATTGTTTTCTGATCGTGCGAACCTGCGCTGATGAAGGTCTTGAGCAGGTGAATCGAAGAAATGCCGATCAGCGCCGTCGCCAGCTTGACCTTGAGAATGCCTGCGTTGACGTGCGACAACCATTCCGGCTGGTCGGGATGCCCTTCCAGCCGCAGCCGCGAAACGAACGTTTCATATCCGCCGACGATGACCATGATGAGCAGGTTGGCGATCATCACCACGTCGATCAACCCCAGCACGCTTAGCATCACGATCGATTCAGCATCCGTGGCCGAGGTAGTGACCGAGGCCGGGGCAGGATGATTGAACAGTGCGAATCCGAGCAGATGCCAGAGTTCCAGCAGGAACCGATAAACGTAGACGGCCTGCGCCACGATGAGCCCAAGGTAGAGAGGAGCCTGGAGCCAGCGGCTCAGAAAAATAAAACTCGCGAGCGTCCGTTTACGTTGTGGACTGATTGCAGACGTCATGGTTCAGATTCGGGTCTCGTTCAAATGGTTGTGCGGCGACAAGTTATTGGTCGCCAGCGCAGCGTCCAGCAGAAAGCCGCGGAACGATCGAAAGGCAAACGGCTTTACGCGAATTACGCTCATTTTCGTGAAGTTCATCGATGTCTCTTCAGCCTCCGTTCGAGAGCTTCGCGCCACCATTCGGTTAGCTCGTCCGCTTCCGTGCTGCTGTCCGTCAAAGTCTCGTTCTTTTGGCAAATTTTAGGCGGCAATCTTTCGTAAGCTCCTGAATGTCAGCCTGCGACCGCAGTGTCTTTCGTGGCTATACCTCTTCTCCGCGGCCAAACAAATAATCTCACGCGAAGGCCGCGGAGGTCCCGAAGAAAAAAGACGTCGAACGGATTTCTGTTTTAAGTTTTTCGTGTTTCAGCATTTTTCTTCCATCCGTGTCCATCCCGTTTAACAGGAGCAAGCAGAGGCAGCAGAGAAAGGGCAAAGGAAGCTGTTTCCGAATCCGGGTTCATCCGTCTCCATCCGTGATTAGATTTCCATCTCCATTGCTGTCTCTTCGTGTGGTTCGTGTGATTCGTGGTTGAACTTCCTCTCTTCCAATCCGCGCAATTCGCGTAGACCCGTTTTGTCTTTCCCGATCTGCCTCCAGAATTCAAAAGAAGTTGCCTCACGGGAAGGGCACAAGAAGCGCGAAGAGAAGACGTTTAACAGGAGCACTCAGAGGCAGCAGAGAAAAGGGCAAAGGAAGCTGTTTCCGAATCCGGGTTCATCCGTCTCCATCCGTGATTAGCTTTCCATCCCCATTGCTGTCTCTTCGTTTGGTTCGTGTGGTTCGTGGTTGAACTTCCTCTCTTCCATTCGCGCAATTCGCGTAGACCCGTTTTGTCTTTCCCGATCTGCCTCCAGAATTCAAAGAAGTTGCCTCACGGGAAGGGCACAAGAAGCGCGAAGAGAAGACGTTTAACAGGAGCACGCAGAGGCAGCAGAGAAAAGGGCAGAGGAAGCTGTTTTCCGAATCCGTGTTCATCCGTCTCCATCCGTGATTAGATTTCCATCTCCATTGCTGTCTCTTCGTGTGGTTCGTGTGGTTCGTGGTTGAACTTCCTCTCTTCAATTCGCGCAATTCGCGTAAACCCGTTTTTTCCTTTTCGCGTTTTGGTTGCGGCTCTGCCGTGCTGTGTGATTCGTGGTTGCTTGTCTCTTTCCCTTCAATTCGCGTAAACGCGTTTCCCCATTTCGTTTGGGTTGCGGCATTGCCCTGCTGTGTATTTCCTGACGTCCGTTTTCCCCTTAGTCTATGTGGAATCCGAACACGATTCGCGATCTCCCAATTGATCGTTGACAGCCGGCTGCATGACATGGCTAATGGAACGCAGTTGTTTGCGGAGAAAGGTGGTACATTACGAAATCCAAATCTTCCCGAAAAAGCCTGCTGCTGTTGACTGCTGTTATTTTCTGTTTTGTCATCGGCCATTGTGGTCGGGCGCAAACCTTGGCTGACGCCGTGGATGCCAGCAGCCTCTCGTGGACAACTGGAGGTGATGTTCCGTGGGACGCGCAAACAACCAACACTCACGACGGCGTTGACGCAGCGCAGTCTGGAAACATCCAGTCGAACCAGATCTCATGGATCGAGACGGAGGTTGTGGGACCGGCAACGATCCATTTCTGGACGGCGACGCAGTTCGACGCATCCGGATCTTTCGGTTTCGTTTGGGAATTTACCATCAACGAAAGGCGGTCTGGTGTTTACCTTATGAGTTCGTTTTGGACGGAGCAGGTGCACGATTTGCCGGCCGGAACAAACGTGTTGCGCTGGACGGGCTTTTGTCACCATGGGAATTCCGGTTCGGTTTGCCTGGATGGGTTTGCCGTATCGGAGCCGCGGCCTCTGGCCATCGATTACGGACCGGCGGACGTGACTGCGTTCATGGGAGAGTTTGCCGGGATTTCTGTTTCAGCTTCGGGAACTCCGCCGTTCCGGTTTCAATGGCGGCGCGACGGAACGAACATCGTTCATGCGACGAATTCGTTTCTATATTTCCCGGCAGCAACCACAAACGATTCTGGAACCTACTCGGTCCTCGTGACTAATTCACAGGGTTGGATCGTGAGCAGCAATGCTTCGGTCACCATCCTGCCGCCGGTCCCCCCGTTTTTTACTTTCGAGCCGGAATCAGCCATTGCTTACACGGGGCAGAGCTTCACTGGGTGGGGCGGCGTCGGTGGTTCGCCTCCCTTTTGGTTTCAATGGCGAAAGGCCGGCTCGGACTTGCCCGGCGGCATCGGGGAATGGCTGAACCTCACGAACGTCTCTCCCGCACATGCCGGCAGCTACAGTCTCTTTGTCACGAACGCTTTCGGAAGCGTCGAGAGCAGCAATGTGTCGTTGACAGTGATCACGTCCGTGGCCCCGGTCATCACCTGTCAACCGCGCAGCGTGGAAGCAGCAGAAGGCGTGAACACGCATTTCACGCTTGAGGCCGCAGGTTTGCCGGACCCATGGGTTCGTTGGACCAAAGTCGGAACAACGTCATCGCCAAACCCCGGCGTGCCTTTTCCGCAAACTGCTGGCGCCAGTCGAACCAGGAGGTTCGACAACGTGAGCACCAATGATTCGGGCGTTTACTTTGCCACGGCGGGGAATTACGGCGGCGAAGTCGGCAGCCGTGAGGTGCTCCTGACAGTGCTGCCTCCCATCGCATCCATAGGCACATGGAACCAGGACGCGGAAGACGTTGTTGTAGCGAACGGCCTGGCTTATCTGGCTAGAGGAACAAACGGGCTCTCCATTGTCAGCGTGACCGATCCCGCGTCGCCGCACCTGGTCGGGAGCTTCGCCACTGCGGGTTATGCTTCGAAGCTAACTGTCTGCGATGGCTTGGCCTTCGTCGCCGAGGGAATTCTTGGTTTCGAGATCATCAGTGTTGCAGATCCCTCCGCTCCATTTCTGCTGGGCGGCTGCAACACCGCAGGATATGCGAGCGACATTGCCGTGCGTGGAAACTTCGCATATGTGGCCGACGGAAGCGCAGGGCTCCAGATCTTCGACATCAGTAATCGAGAAGTTCCTGTTCTGGCGGGCGGCTTTTCTACCAATATCCAGCCTCGCCACATATGCCTCTCCGGCGATATCGCGTACCTCACGTCAATTGCAGCCATTGTCCCGATTGGCTCCAATTCGTCGCCTGGTGGACTGCTCATCGTTAATGTCTCCGATCCAACCCACCCGTATGAAACGGGCCGTCTGGAAACGTCCGTCTTCGCAATCGCCGCCCAACAGGATTTTTTAATCGCTGACACCTCGATCATCTCCGTGACCAACCCAGCACAGCCCGCTTCGATCGGATATCTGAGCTACCAGACCCCCAATTTCCCGCGGCTTCTTCGCATCTCGGCAGTACAGATCGTGAACGGATTGGTTTATCTCGTCGATTCTGACGGCAGCACCATGGAACTGATCGTGTTCGACGTACGGGAACCGGAACTCCCGGTGCCGGTCGGCTACTACCGAGGTGACGGCTATTGCAGCGCCATCTCGGTGGACGGCAATCGCGTCTATGTTGTCGGATATGACACGCCGATGCGGATCATTCAAACGCCGTTCAATCTGAATTCCGCACCCGCGCCTGAGTTGTGGCTCTTCGGGCAGGACGGAATGAAGCTGATTCTCCGCGGGCGGCGTGGGCTGCACTACGCACTCGAGGTTGCCGACGATTTGAACAGTCCCGAATGGCAGAGCTCCGCAACAATGCTGCTCACCAACGACACCAGGGTCTTGGACGTGCCCGAGGGTCCACCCCAACGGTTTTTCAAAGCGAGGTGGGTGGACTGACCCTTGCGCAACGAAGCTTTGTTCTACGGGATATTTCGCTTTGGCTTCGATCGCGTGTTCTGTTTTAACTACCGCATGCGTTCAATCCCTGGCAGCTTCTGTCTGGCTTTGGTCTTATTGTCCGCCTTAGTGACCATGGCTGGTGAGCCCCCAGGATCCTCCGCAACCTCCAATCTCGAACAAGCTGCCATTCGCGACGTCCTGAAGCGCGTGGCCGACTGGCAATTGGTCAATCCTTCATCCTCCAGCAACCGTTATACTGAAGACTGCTGGACGTGGGCGGCCTTTTACACGGGGCTGATGGCATGGAGCCGAATGGCGGACGACCCACGCTATCACAACGCCATGCTGCAGATGGGCAAACGATTCAACTGGCAGCCGGCCCGGCGCATTTATCACGCGGACGACCATTGCGTAAGCCAGACATACCTCGAGCTTTATTTGCAGCATCGCGATCCTGCCATGCTTCAACCCACAAAAGCGCGCTTTGATTACATCCTGGAACATCCAAACACCAACAGCCTTCAATTCGATATCCGCGGCGCGCTGGATCGATGGTCCTGGTGTGACTCGTTGTTCATGTCGCCGCCGGCCCTTGCGCGTCTCTTCACCGCGACGGGAGATCGGCGATACCTCGACTACATGACGCGCGAATGGTGGATCACGACCGATTACCTTTACGACCGGGAAGAACGTCTCTATTTCCGCGACAGCACGTTCTTCAGCCGCCGCGAGGCAAACGGCCGCAAGATCTTCTGGAGCCGCGGCAATGGCTGGGTGCTGGCGGGGATTGCGCGGGTGCTGGAACACCTGCCGGCGGATCACCCAGATCGTCCACGATTCAACACGCTCTTTCGCGAAATCGCAGGGAAAGTTCTCGCGTGTCAACAACCCGACGGTCTTTGGCGAGCCAGCTTGCTGGACCCGCAGAGTTATCCAATGAAGGAAACCAGCGGATCCGGGTTCTTCGTGTACAGCTTCGCCTGGGGGGTCAACCACGGCCTGCTAGACCGAACGGAATTCGAACCCGGAATTCGTCGAGGTTGGCACGCGTTGGTGGAATGCGTTCAACCCGACGGAAAGCTCACGCATGTTCAGCCCGTGGGTGCCAATCCCAAAGAGTTCGAAGCATCGTCAAGTGACGTTTTCGGCGTCGGGGCCTTCCTGCTCGCAGGAAGCGAAGTCCATGCACTTGCTGTTTCGCTGTCCAAGGCCGAGCCACAAACATCAGAAAAACAATAGGGCAGTGGCTTCGTCATCTCAGCCATAACAGCGGCTGAGTGATGGCGATGTTTCGTTTAACCTCCCCATCTTCGGGGTCGGGCGGCAGCTCGGTCCATAGCTTGATGTATTTGGGCTCATCAAACATGAGTCCTGCAAACAGCAGGCACGGCTGGCGCGCCGGCCATCCGTTCCAGGCTTGCACATCGGGCGGATTCGGCCAACTCGACTTGTCTGCCAGATACGGAAAGAGGTGCTGCATCGCCCGCCGGATTCCGCGGCCGTCAGGCAACGCAAAGCGCCACAAATCATCTTCCGGCGTGGACGCGACCTGGCACAGCGACGTCATGTTATCGAGCTGAAAAATCGAATAGGCATAAGGTTTGGTGCGGCGTAATTCCGCTGGAAAGCTGCCATCCTGCGCCATCTGCTTCGCGACGAACACCTCCTTGAAACGCCTGCGGACTTCAGCGAGCCGATTCGAGTCACCCGTCAGGCGCGCGAAGCACGCCACCTGCAGCCAGTACGCCACTGCATGATTGTTGCCGGTGTTTGCCTCATCACGCCCGTTCCTGCTGGTGATCATCCACTCAGTGTATTCCCTGAACCATTGTTCAACGGCTGTCGCAACCTCGCGCGAAAAGGCCGGCGACTTTCGTAATGCGAGCACCGCCAGCGGCACTTCGGCAAGGTGCAGCGTATCGATGATGCCGATCCCCCGGCCGGGAGTGATCCCCGGAATGGCCTGTGCAAAGTTGAGGCTCGGGTTCATTCGCGTTTCAGCATCAACAAAGAAAACCCGCAACAGGGTTGCGCCCTTTTCCGCGTAACGTTCCTCCCCCGAAATGCTGTAAGCCGCCGCCAGCGCTGCCACAGCGTCGCGCAACCGCATCACGCAACGGCGATGCTCCGCGAAATTTTCAGGATTGGATTCCCCGTCCCGCTGCACATATGGCAACCCGTTTGTTGTATTCGGGTTGGGCCACCAATAGTCGCCGTTCGAATAAAAATCGTGAGGTCCTCCTTCGCTCAGCTTCGCCCGGAATTGCGTGATCGTGATTGGCGCCATTGCCAGCGCGAGGTCCGCCGCACGGAAGATCCGCGCCCGATCAATTCGCTCCACATCCGCGGCCGCGAACGGGAACTCCGTTGCCGACAGTCTCTGAACGAAAGACAAACTCCCGATGAGATAGATGACGAGACGGAAAACCTGCAGCGCGCGACCAGTGTTCATGTTTTCAAGGGATCGGGTGGACAAGTTCCAAAATAACCGCGGACAAACGCAGGCATCATGCACGACCTGGTGACGGATCCATTGCATCTCCGCGAACTCGCGGGCTATTTACTTTGGCATCTCGAGACCAACTTTTGCCGCGACTTGCGAGACGTCCTTGTCGCCGCGGCCGGAGAGGTTGGCGATCAGGATTGAATCCTTGCCCATGCCTGGCGCGCGGCGGAGGACTTCAGCGATCGCGTGGGAACTCTCCAGGGCGGGAATGATTCCCTCAAGCCGGGCCAGTTTCATGAACGCTTCCAGCGCCTGCTCGTCGGTGGCGAAGGTGTATTCGGCACGATGCGCATCACGCAGGTAGGCGTGCTCAGGTCCGACCGCGGCATAATCAAGTCCAGCGCTGACACTATGCGTCGATTGAATCTGGCCGCAGTCGTCCTGCAGGATGTAGCTGCGGGTTCCCTGCAATACGCCAAGCGAGCCGCCCTGGAATCGCGCGGCATGCTTCTCAGGCTGAATGCCGAGACCGCCGGCCTCCACTCCGATCAAGCGAACGGAGGTGTCTCCAATGAACGGGTAAAACAAACCGATGGCATTCGATCCTCCGCCGACGCAGGCCACAAGTGCGTCTGGAAGGCGCTGCTCTTTTTCGAGAATCTGCCGCCGCGCTTCGTCTCCAATCACGCGCTGGAAATTCCGCACCATGACAGGATAAGGATGAGCGCCGTACGCGGTGCCGAGAATATAATGCGTGCTGCGGACGTTCGTGACCCAGTCGCGCATCGCCTCGTTCACGGCCTCCTTCAGCGTCTTCTGGCCCGCATGCACTGGAACGACGTCGGCCCCCAGCATCTTCATGCGGTACACGTTCAGTGCCTGCCGTTCGCAATCGACCGCTCCCATGTAGATCACGCACTTCAAGCCAAACATGGCGCTCACGGTTGCCGTGGCGACTCCATGCTGGCCCGCGCCGGTTTCGGCGATGATCCGCGTCTTGCCCATGCGCCTGGCGAGCAGGATCTGACCGATGGCGTTGTTGATTTTGTGCGCGCCCGTGTGGAGCAGGTCTTCGCGCTTCAGGTAGATCTTTGCGCCGCCGAGTTCGCGCGTGAGCCGTTCGGCAAAATACAACGGCGTCGGGCGGCCGCAGAACTCGCGGAGGTAATACTGAAACTCGCGCTGGAATTCCGGGTCCTGCTGCGAACGAAAATATTCCGCTTCCAGTTCCTGGAGCGGGTGCATCAGAGTTTCCGGAACGTAGCGGCCGCCGTAGGGACCGAAATGCCCCTGGGCGTCCGGAACAGTTTCAGCAACAGGATGGTTCATGGCGGAAACCTAAGGCAAAGCGCGTGAGGGAGAAAGTGGGAATGTGGTGCGCGTCTGCAGCACGAGCGCTGACTTGCAGCCTGCTTAGGACGCTCAACAAGACGATCACGCGAGCGAATGGCGAGTTTAGTCCAACTCGCAAACAGGCCCAACGCTGCACTGGCAACTTCAAGGCTTAAGCCAAACTGCAGGCAGGGTGTAACCGCAGCGTTCTAAACGTTTCGGCGTAATCGACGCGCAGCCGGCTTGGAAGCCAGCGATACAACAGGTTGGGAAACCTCGCTACGCCGGCTCTCCCTTGGCTGCGCGGATGAACTCGCGAACTTTCACGTGATCCTTCACGCCCGGTGCGGATTCCACGCCGCTCGAAACGTCCACGGCAAAGGGTTGCACGCGCGTCACGGCGTCACCGACGTTCTTTGGTGTCAGGCCGCCTGCAAGAAAAATCAGGCGCCCCCACTGTTTCGCCTGCAGGGCAAGATCCCAGTTAAACTGCTCGCCCGTACCGCCAATGCTCTTTTCTGAAAACGCGTCCAACAACCAGGCGTCCGTTGGATAATCAGCGAGTTGCTTCAGGGAATCGGCATCACGCACACGAAAGGCCTTGATGCTCATCACTCCGAATTGAACGCAGAACTCAGGCGATTCGTTGCCGTGAAACTGCACGACGTTCAGGCCGCACTCGGTGATCGCCTGGAAGACGAGATCCTCCGGCGGGTCAACAAAGACGCCCACCTTCAGCACGAATGGAGGCAGGTTGCGAACGATCGCTGCGGCTTCGCTGACGCACACATAGCGCGGGCTTTTTTCGTAGAACATCAGGCCAATGGCGTCGGCCCCCGCCTCCGCCGCGGCAAACGCGTCGGCGGCGCTCGTGATCCCGCAGATTTTGACTTTTACGGACATTGAGTGGCCGCATCATTCCACGGAATTCCGGGAATCTCAATCGATGTCGTGGCTCAAGGTTTCGGACGAAGGTCGCGCGACGTTGCCAGGGCAATGGTGCGATGGTGATTCTTGCCGCCGACCGCGCAGTAGAAATGGTACACCACTCCATCATGCTTGATGAGCCATGGCTTGTGCGCAAACGGCGTGTCGAACGGCTCGCTTGGCTTGACGAGATCCTCGCCGTCCCATTTGGTCCAGTTCACCAGGTCGCGCGAAGCCGCAAACGTGTCGAAGGCACCCTCCTTCCAAAACGCACCAAAATAGAACATCACCCAGAGATCATTCATGCGCACCACTTGCGGATCCCCGCTGATCACGCCATGGCGCGCGCCCGCTGGCGGAAGATTCTCCAACGCAGTGCCTGAGCCGAACCGCTTCCATGTTTTCATGTCGTGCGAGGTCGCGGCAAATATCTGTTCGCTGCCGCGATTCGGCTTGGCGTTGTAAAACATTACAAACGGTGCGCCCAGCGTCCGGTGTTCATCCCGAAAAA
Source organism: Verrucomicrobiia bacterium (assembly GCA_035629175.1). Classification (NCBI taxonomy): domain Bacteria; kingdom Pseudomonadati; phylum Verrucomicrobiota; class Verrucomicrobiia; species Verrucomicrobiia bacterium. Next base: position 31,652 of record DASPIL010000021.1, read on the forward strand.
TGTAACTCTTATACAGCGTCTCTTTTTCCTGCGGGCGTGCATCGGCATCGTCCGCCCTCAGAACGGGCTTCGGAAGCTTTCGCCACGGCTCCGGACGCGAGGGATCGCTTGTGTAGCCCAGGCCGATCGCGAGCGGCGTTTTTTCGTATCCGAACAATTCGCCGCCAAGATAGGAGAGCCAATACTGCCCTTCGTATTGAAGAAGCGTATTGCTGCCGCCCCACTTGGTGTCGAAGAGCGCGACGCCTCCGCCCGCATTGGCATGATCCCATGTATTCGTGCCGCCACGATTCAGGATGGTGCCGAGGGGCTGCCAATGCAGCAGGTTCGTGCTTTCCGCCAGTTGCGTGGTGTAACCTTCAGGCGAGTTCTCAAGCAGCACATACATCATGTACCAGCGGTCTCCCGCGCGGAACACGTTTGGGCAATCAACCTTTTTTCCAGGAGGCGGCTCGAGAACAACGCCGTATTTGCACGGCGTTCTTACCTCCTCATAAATTGCCTGCATTTCGACCGGCGAAACGCCATTGGTTTCGGCGGCGTTGCTTGTGCCTGACGCCAGCAACATCAACAAGAGCGCTGTGTTCACCAGCAGGTTCCGCTCACGCGAACAGCTTAAAGTTTCCATGCATCTCGATACGGTTTGGGAGCCAGCAGCTTTTCCGCTGCCTCATCGCCAATCACCTTTTCCGCGGTCGGATCCCACTTCAGCGGCCGGCCTGTTTCCATCGCGGCCAGCGCGAGATGACACAGGCTTGTGTTGCGATGCCCCGCCTCCACGTCGTAGAGCGGTTGTGTTCCCGCTTTTACAGCGTCGAGGAAGTCCCGCTTTTCACTTCTCTTGTAGGTCAGGTGCAAATCGTCCGGGCCAGGTGTCCATCGAATCAGCGCCTTGTCGCTCGCTTCAACGGAGCCTGAGTCGTTGACCTGAATCCATCCATCCGTCCCTTCATACCGCACAAAAGGCTTCGGGTCGGTTTTGCAAATCAGATCCATTCCATTCGCAAAGCGATAGGTCACTTCGAAGTCGATCACCACGTTCCAGAGATTCTCCCGCGGCGGGAACTTGCCGCTTCCCCGCACTTCAACAGGCCCTGTGTGCTCAAGGTTCATTGCCCAAAGCGCCATGTCATTCAAGTGCGCTCCCCAGTTCGCAATCATCCCGTCCGCATAATCCCGAATACAAATCCAGCCGGGCCGTTTTCCCGTGTTATGCCGCGTATGAACGCGTTGCTCGGTATAGGGGGCCTCGGGTGCAGGTCCCAGCCACATGTCGTAGTCGAGTTCCTCGGGCACAGGCATCGCCGGCTGCGGTTCCAGCGTTGGATCGCGCGGGGTGGCGGTGATGACGCGCTGCAGCTTGCCGATCCTGCCGTTGCGAACTGCCTGAATAGCGTTGAAGAAGAACTTGCGGGAGCGGTATTCGCTATCTGTTCGAAAAACCACTTTGGTCTCCTTCACGACGTCGCAAAGCTTGCGTCCTTCAGCAATGCTGCGCGTCAACGGCTTCTCGCAACTGATCGACTTGCCAGCGCGCGCTGCAGCGATGGCCTGGATGACGTGCCAATGGTCGGGCGTCGAGATCATCACTGCATCGATATCCTTGCGCGCGATCAGCTCCCGCCAGTCGCGGAATGTGGCGCAACCCCTGTAGGTTCCTTCCTGCTTTGCAGCGTAGAATTCCTCGATCTGTTTTCGCGCCTGGCCCATGCGCCACGAATCCACATCGCACACGGCAACGCATTGCGCATCGTTCTCGTTGAGCAACGCGGGAATGTTTGCGTAGAACGCCTGACGCCCCGTGCCAATGAAGCCGATCGTAATCCGATTGCTCGGAGCGACTCCTCCCTCGAGGCCAAGCACGCGGGCGGGAACAATCATCGGGGCAGCGACGGCGGCAGCCGCTGCGGCGGCGGAGCGGGATAGAAAACGGCGCCGGCTCCAGTCCGGCTGCCACGACATCTTTTTGTTCATAATCGAAAAAACAGATTGGTCTTAACGCGCGAGGGTTACACTCATGAGGCCAATGACCACTTCGTTCGCGAGCGCGCGAACCGTCAGTGACTTCAATTCCTTCGCGGGATTCAGCGGAAGGTCGAGCACGGTTGCGGCGCCGCCCGCCACGGTGCGACCGCGTCCTTTGAATTCCACAGGATCGGTAACACGCACCTGCCCGGTCTTCAACACCACTCGCGGAGGAATGGGTTCGTCACGGCGAAACGCAAAGTCATCAATGAAATAATCCTGGTCGATCAACCACCAGTTGTCCGGGTTTCGCAGCGGCAAGCGCTCCACTGAGCCGTCCGTGTAGGCCACCACCACTTCACCATTGTCGAACCGGCTTTGCATCGGGCTCGACGAACCCGCCATCAACAGATACGCGTGCGATGCCTTCCCGCTGAGCCCAACCGCGGCTTCACTCGGATAGTTGTCCCACTGTGACGTGAAAAGCACATTGCGAGCGCCGTCCTGAGAAGGCGTTCGCAGGGGAACACCGTTCGGCAAACGGAGGACGCCTTCATTCGAACCCGCCAGGGCGCGCAAGCCGGAATCGTCGATATCGAACTGATCAGCGGGATGACACCAGCTGCCGATGCCTTGCTTGGGAACGGCGAGCGAACAGAACGGCGAGCGCGGCGAAAGGTATTCGTTCTTGAAGATTTGTGACACGCGGTCGTTGAAAACCGCGGCAAGATCCACCGCCTCGAAACGGGAATCCGCCGCAGCATCCAGTCGCCAGTTCACCACGCTGTTACTGACGGTCAGCGAATCAGAAATCTTCACTGAGACGAGATTCGCGCCGGGAACAAGGCGTTTCGCTGAAAGCACAATTTCATCGGATTCCGCGAATGCGCCGACTGGCACCTGCAGTCGCACGGTTTCATCTCCGGCCTCGCACGAGACCGCGCGGCTCAGCGGGTCTGGTGTGTTGTTGCGCAGTCGAAACCGAAGTTCACCAGGACGTTGAACGACCGAACCCACAATCTCCCAAGCCGGCCGCACTTCGAATTCGAGCGGCTCGCGCCATCGCAGTTTCCCCTGCTCAACCAGTGCAAAGACGGTGCGATGTCCAATCGTGCCGGCGACTCTTCCAGAAACAGTCGAGCCTTCGAACCCTTCGTCGTGCAACGCGTCTTGAGGGTCAGAGAGGCTGATGACGCGCGGCCCATTTGCAGCGCGATATTCGGATTGCAACGCGGCGATCGCAGGTCCTTGCATGTGGCGGATACCTCCGCCGTTCCAGTCGATCGTCACTGCGTGCGCGGAGCCCGCTTCGGTTTCAATTTCGATTGCTGGAGTGCCGATTGCGGTTTCAATTGGCTTCCAGGAAAGCTGTCTGCCATTGCATGTGACAGTGGCCTGATCGCGCAAAGCGGGTGCGTGCAGTCGCAGTTTCACGGGCTTTGCGAAACGCGAATGAAAGACGTAGTGCTCGCGGGTCCCATCCCGCTCGAAACGAATCGTGAAATCGGGATGGTCCATACGGGCGAATTGCCAATCGCCAGGGAAACCTGGGCGCACACGAACCTCGCCCTGCAGCAGGTCTGGCTGCACGCCAAACAATCCTTCCACAAGCGCTCGAGAAAGACTGCCAACGCCATCAGCAAAGTCGCGTTGCGATTCGCGGCGGTATGCGTCGTAGAAGGTGCTCATTCCAACGTTCCCCGGGCAGAGGCCGAGGAACATGCTGTCGAGCAACGCGCCTTTGAAGAGCGGCATCGCGGCATCCCGCCTTCCTGCCTGCCAGTGTGCGAGCGCGGTGTGCTGGACTTCGGACAGCACCACGTTGTTCAGCGACCAACTGTAAGGCATCCACGTGGTGGTCGGTTGCGTATGCGCACCTTCGGGAACGCCGGGTCCCCGCACGGGAATCTTCGTGATCTCCTTTTGCGCAAACCGGCTCATCTGCCACGCCTCTTCAGCTGAAGGCACCGCGGAATCGATCGTGTGATAGAAAGTCCAAGCCGCAGCATTTGGGTGAACGAGTTGAAGCCCGAGCAAATCCTTCCACTCAGCAAACCAGCCGCGTTCCGGCAGCCAGAGTTCACGCCGCATGGCCTGCCTGATGAGATCGGCTTCGCGATTGAAAGGCGCTGCATCTTTTCCAAGCCGTGCCGCAACACGCGCAGCCATGCGTTGATGAAAATAATTATACGCTGAACCATGCGTCGAACCTCCGCCGTTGTAGGCAAGATCGTCGCTCGCCCAGATCGCCGCATAAGCTTCGTAAAGCGGGAGCCGATCTGATCCAAACTCACGCCGGAACAACCGCCTTTCCCAGGCGAAATGGCGTTCAATCACAGGCCACATCCGCGCCGCGAATTCCAAATCACCCGTCCACAGCAGGTGGCGAAAGAACGCGTCCACAGCCACGAGGTTCATGTCGTAGTGGTTGCGCGTCATGTTGCCATTGCTGTGCAACGCCGCTTCGCTTCGGGACAAATTGGCCGATGCGTCGGCAGGAGGAATTATTTCAGGTATCGCGTTGGTATTCTGCTGCCGCGCGAACCCGTCGAAGTGGCGGCGCGTCCGTTCGTGCCAGCCCAATGCGTCACCCGAGTACATGCCGCGCCAGCCCAGCAACCGATTGCGCCACGCAACAGCGCCATGCATGAAGGATTCCTGGCGCGCATCCCACACGCCGTCCGCCGCGATGTTCAACGCCGCCGCCGCCGCGTTGATGAAGGGATCGGGAGTTTCAACCCGCACGCGTTCTGCGATGCGTTTGCGATGCTCCTCGGCTTCAGCGAATAATCTCGCGAGCGAAGCTTCGTCAGTTTGTGCCACGTCACGCGGCGCCGAATTGGTTTCCACCTGGCGCAGGACGAAGTGAAAGGCAGCTTGCGATTGAGCGTTTCGTCTGAGCACTGCCAATTGATTCTCGATGTTCGCTGCATTCGTATTCTGCAGGAGCGAAGACAGCGACGACCAATGGTTCGCATCGGCAATGACGGCGCGCGAAAGAGGCAGCACGCCTGCAATGGCTCCCGGCCGCCCGTGCGTGATGAACACCCCGTTGCCAGGCGTGATCCTGTCATCACGACACTGTTCCGGGCGCAACTGAAAGAACTGGCTTATGGGAAGGTTTTCGCAGCCGATGTCCCCGCTTCGCCTGCCCCGCATTCCATTCACCCCGCCGAATGCGAGGACCCATTCGGTTCCGTTTTGAATCGATGATCCCGGCTCAACGCGTCCAACCAACCCGCGCGCATCCTTCAGCGGCAGGACCGTTAACCGCGCAACGTGTTTCCCCGATGAGTCGGTGACATCGTAGATCAGGGATCCAGGCCGATACCGCGCGACGATATTGGAACTTTGGTCCAGCCAAGCTGCGGCGCCATTTGCGATCCAGCCCAAACGCAAATTTCCCCCGCGGCCTGGAAGGTAAAGCGAAAATTCCGGGCGATCGCCGCCATCGATCCGGAACGGCGCGTTGGCGGCATACAACGGGCGATTGAAATACTCTGTTCCGTTGGTGATCACGAAATCCGTTCCCTGCGGGGTGTAGCGCAGCGGACGATCGATCATGTTTTCGAGGATTGGCGTGAGTCCATGCGTCTCCTGCTCAGGTGGCCGCTCTGCGGCTGGCGTGGGACGGCAGACAACCAGCAGCGAAAGTATTCCATGCAGCAGTACCGTAAACCGGCCGGAGCTCCGTCTGCCGCACGCGCTTCGAACCCATGGGGCGCCGAGGCGTAAACCGCGCGTTCCAATAGGTGTATGCATAGGCATGTCTGATCCGGCAACGGCAGTGGTACCCCCACCCTGAATTGAACAGGGATCAACGGTTTAGGAAACCGCTGCTCTATCCATTTGAGCTATGGGGGCGACCCAATATCGGAGGCTCAATCGCGCCTCACGGTCCTGGATGAGTGTCGGAGAATACTATTCAACCGCTGCGGGATGCAGCAAGAGGTTTGGCCGGGATCCCGCCATGAGAATGGATGGTTCGCCGCGCCGCATCAAAAAGGCACAGAAGAATTAGATCTTCCAAGTTCGGGTCAGGCAGGGACAGCCGCTTCCGCCGCAGCCTGCTGTTCGAAAATCTGTCTCACTCTGGATACAAGGTGTGCGGGAGTGACTGGTTTCGCGACAAAGTCCGTCGCGCCGGCTTCGATCCCGGCACAACGAGGCAGTTGCCCGCTCAGGCCGCTGACCATGATGATCGGTATGCTTCGCGTGCCTTCGTGCTTCTTCAGCAGTTCGCATACAGCAAACCCATCCAGTTCAGGAAGAATGACATCCAACACAATCAGGTCGGGTTGAATGCTGCGCGCCTTGCGCACGGCTTCGAGGCCATCGACCGCAGTCGCCGTGGCGAATCCCTCCTCCTTGAAATGGATGCGCAGGAGTTCCAAGAGCTCCACCTGATCCTCCACCAGCAGGACCTTTTTCCGCCTGAATAGACTCGTTTGATTCATGAGATGCCTCAATTTGGTCCGTTGGACCGCGTTTCTGGAAAACCGGGGTTGGTAAAGCACATGCGGTGCCGGAGCCCCGGCGTAAAAACCGGGAAGTGAATAGGACACTGAGGGTGCCAGTCTGAATATCAAAATGGATCGCGCTGCAAAACCGGCGTATCTTCGAAAGAGCCAATGAAAACAAAAATCCTTTGGAAATGGAGTTTCGGAATGGCCCTGGCCTTCCTCCCATTCCTGGGCTGCGGCCAGAAGACCCCACCTCCAAGCCCTGTGGTGGTTCAAAACACAGCTCCTCTGGCAGGCATCGCCGCAAACACTAATTCCACTGCGGTTGAATTGCCGGATGTGGACGAATCCGAGGCAGCGCCTGAAGGCGAGTCGCTCGAGAATGCGCCTGCCCAAATTGTCGCCCCTGCGGAAATTCCTGCCGAGAACCTTTCCCGAGCGGCCGCGGAGATCGTCAAGCTCGCGCAGGCAGGATTGGACGAAGCGGTGATGATGGCGTTCGTAACGAACTCGACAAACACCTTTCGGCTCTCTTCTGACAATCTGGTTTACCTGAACGACATCGGCGTTCCAGGAACCGTGATCACCGCCATGATCCAGCGGGATCAGGCTGCAGGCATCAGCACCAGCGAGGCAGAAACTGTGATGCCCGCAGCAGCCCCCACGAATCAACCCACTTACGTCGCTGGTGCGCCGACTCCCTATTCGATGGAGGCCCCGGCAGCGACTGCTCCCGTTGATGTTCCTTCCGCTCCTGTTATCCAGGCGCCCGCAGAATCACAGGTGAATGTCGCTTACACCTACTTCTACGATTCGCTGGCGCCGTACGGATCATGGATCAATGTTCAAGGCTACGGGCTCTGCTGGCGGCCGACGGCAGTCGCAGCCGATCCCGGGTGGCAGCCTTACCTGCATCGGGGCCGCTGGTTGTATACGGACGCAGGATGGTATTGGGCTTCTGATTACACCTGGGGCTGGGCGCCATTTCATTACGGTCGATGGTTTCGGCACAGCAACTGGGGCTGGTGCTGGGCGCCTGATACGGTCTGGGGTCCTTCCTGGGTCAGCTGGCGGTACACGCCGGATTACTGCGGATGGGCTCCTTTGCCGCCCTCGGCTTATTATCGTCCTGGTTACGGCTTCAGCTATTACGGCCGTTCGGTCGGGATCGGATTCGGGTTTGGCCTTTCTGCCAATTACTATTGTTTCGTTCCCACGCGCAATTTCCATGGCCGGCACATTCACCATCACCGTCTGCCTCACCATCGCGAACGGGAGCTTTATCGCCATACGCGGCCGCTTCAACGGTATGACCGCGACGAACGCAACCGCGTCGTGAATCGCGGAATTCCGGTTGAACATGTCCGCGCTGCTTCACGCAGTGACATTCGCCCCATTCCGATTCGGGAGACCGATCGTCCGACCCCTGCGCGGTTGGAACGGCAGCGAGACAACACGCCAAGGCTCGCGGTATACCGCCCTGAGATGCCCCAACCCGAGCGCAACGGCAGATTGGTCGGCGAAGGCATCCGCCCCGCTCCCATCAGGATCCAGCCTCGCACTGTCGACAACCCGCGAGGAGAAGGCGCTGTTCCGACACCCGCCCGCACCGGCAGAGAAGCAGGCCGGGGACCTGCGCGCGATGGCAACGGCAACGGTGCGGCAAACGCGGTTCCCAGAAATGCAGTCCGGACGCGGGACATTTCTCCGAGGGAGCGCCCGCAGGTTGCTGATACTCCGGCGCCTGCTGGAAGTGTTACAACGCCGGTGCGTGTCGCGCCGCAGGGCCGGGATGGACAAGTCTCGAATTTGCGCGGGAACAATCGCCCTGAAAATCCAATCGCGGCGCCCCCCCCGCCCACTCAGGCAGTTCAGCCGTCGGTGACGCCGAACCAGCCCACCGAACGGACTGTTGTCCGCCCGCGAAACCCAGGTTGGGCCGCACGGACTGCCACTCCCCAGCCAGCGAGCCCATCGGCAACACCTGGCCCGACACCCACGCCAACGGTCCAGCCGCGCCCGCAAACGCAGGCTGAGCGCGGGGTGAGTCCACAGGCAAATCCGCTCCCTCGGATGAATCCGGGGGCCGCGAGCCCTCAACCGGGTCCCACACGCCAAGCCCCGATGGTCCGGCAGCTTCAATCAGCTCCCGCACCCGCCCCCGCACCGAACCCAGTTCACAATCAGGGTCCAGCAATTCGTCGATCCGTTTCACAGCCTGCTGTGACACCGCGCGCGTTTAATCCTGCGCCTGCACCAACGCCTGCGCCCAGGCAGGAGATCCGAACTGCACCGCGCGTAATGGAACAGCCCCGTGCCGTTTCGCCGCGCATGGAAGTTCCCGCACCTCGCGTTTCTCCGCCGCCACAGATGCAATTGGCCCCCCGCCAGGTTGTAACACCTCAGCCGCGCCCCTCCCCGCAACCGCGCCAAGCGCCTCAGACTCAGCCAGGTAACCGAGGTGAGGGGCGGCGCAACCGGTGATCGGTGCTATGTTCCGGCATGCAAATCACAAAGCAGCTGGCGCTATTCCTCGATAACCGTCCCGGAACCCTGGCCCGCATGGCCGACGCGTTGTCCGAAGCCCGCATTAATATCTACGCATTCGCCACCAGCGACACCGTTGACCACACGGTGGTCCGGCTTGTCGTGGACGATTATCGAAAGGCCTTGGATCTATTCGAGGAGCATGGAACGCTTGTGATCGAAGATGATGTCCTCATGGTGAATGGTGACAACAAACCGGGTTCGCTCGGGCGTATCGCACATAAGCTGGCCAAGGGAAAAGTGAATATCGAATACGCGTATTGTGCCACTCCCCCCGACGCCAAAAAGGGCCTCATGATTCTGCGGGTAAGCGATGTCAAGAAAGCCCTCAAAGTGTTGAACAGCTGACGCGCTGCCGTGCCGTTGCTTTACGAAATCAATACACGATGCTGGCTGCGAGACCTGTCCTCACGATGTGAAAGCGAAGTCACGCTCGGAAACGTTCCTGAATTTGAGTTTCAATTCTGGGCCAGCGCCGGCTTCACGCACATCTGGTTGATGGGGGTCTGGCCGTCAGGCCCGAAAAGCCGCCGATCCGCACAACTGCACATTGCCAACGCGATACGTGCAGGCGAGTTGCCGCCCGTGGATCCAGACGATGTCGTCGGTTCGCCCTATGCCGTCTCAGCGTATTCGGTATCACCTGACTTCGGGGCAGCCGGGGAGTTGAGCGCGTTTCGTCATCGACTCAACTCCCACGGAATCCGGCTGATCCTTGACTTCGTTCCCAATCATCTCGGGATCGATCACCCATGGATCGAGCAACGTCCACAGCTGTTCGTTGGAACCAGCTCGGAACGGCCGGGATTTTTCCGACCCGGCACGCCACAGGGCTCGCGATGGATCGCACACGGAAAGGATCCATTCTTTCCCGCGTGGTGCGATACCGCTCAACTGGACTATCGCAGCGACGAAACCCGCCAAACCATGATCTCGTTGTTGCATACAATTGCCGCGCAATGCGATGGCGTTCGTTGCGACATGGCAATGCTGCTGTTGAACGACGTCTTCAACGAAACCTGGGTGGCGTTCCAGATCGGCCAGGAGAACTCGGCAATGCACTCCGAGTTTTGGTCTGAAGCCATCGCAGCCATCAAAGAGGAGAATGCCCGGTTCGAATTCATTGCCGAAGCCTATTGGGGCCGCGAAGAGCAACTCCAGCAGCTGGGCTTTGATTTCACCTACAACAAGGACCTCTACGATGCGCTGGTCGGAGGCAACTCCGCGGCAGCAGTCAAACTCGTTGCAGAGACGCCGCCTCAGATGCTCGAGCGCGGCGTTCATTTCCTCGAGAACCACGACGAGCGTCGAATCGCGGGAACCCTTCCTCTTGCGATGCATAAACTCGCCGCATTGCTGACTTTCAGCCTGCCGGGAATGCGGCTTGTTCACGAGGGACAACTATCGGGAGCGCGAATCCGTGTGCCTGTTCAACTCGGCCGGCGGCCTGAGGAGGCGCCTGATCCTGTGATAGGCGGGTTCTACGACGCATTGCTGGCTGCGATTCGCAGTGCGGGCGTTGGCATTGGAATTTTCTCGATCTTGCGTCCATCGACCAACCGTCTTGATGAACGTTCCTCAGATTGCGCAATGGCGCTGCTTTGGCAACGACCTGGCCGGCTTGCGTTGACTGTTCTCAACTTGGGTGACGAGCCAACCCGATTGCGCGTTGATTTGCCCGAAGATGGATTGGCTGCTGAGGATCTCCTGAGATTGGAACCTAAGATCGCGTTTGAGTTGGCGGGAAAGCAGCTGGTGTTCGACCTTCCTGCAAAGAGCGGAACCCTTTTGGGATTGTGGCGCTCCTGCATTTCGGTTGTTCGCAATTCATCGCTGTTCCATACTGCGCCGCATTGAAACTGCTCGTCGCCATCACTGGAGCCAGCGGCGCGCTCTACGCGCAACGGTTGCTCGATCACCTGGATCCCACGAAGCACGAGGTGCATGTGGTGTTGAGCAATTACGCGCAACAGGTGATTGCACAGGAGCTGCCGCAAGGGCTGAAACTGCCGGAGGGTGTGCGCTCGCATAACCTGAAGAGCATGAACGCGCCCTTCGCGAGCGGATCCAATCCGCCCGACGCCATGGTGGTCATTCCCTGCACCATGGGCACGATGGGCCGCATTGCACATGGCTACAGTGAAGATGTCCTGCTGCGGGCTGCTGATGTCGTGTTGAAGGAGAAGCGAAAACTGATTCTGGTGCCGCGCGAAACGCCGCTGAGCCTCGTCCATGTGAAGAACATGGAACTGCTTCTCCTGGCCGGCGCGATTATTCTTCCGGCCAACCCGAGCTTCTATGCTGGGCCGAAATCGATTCAGGAAGTCGTCGATACCGTTGTCTCCCGGGTGCTCGACCACCTCGGAATTGCCAATCAACTCGCGCCGCGTTGGGCGGAGGAAAACGAATAACTGCCCGTGTTTTCCCGCGTCGGCAAATGGCTCGCGTTCGTGCGCTTCTCGCACACGGTGTTCGCCCTTCCGTTCGCCCTGGCGGCGATGTGCGTTGCCGCGCGCGACAATCGCGGATGGCCGGGATGGCGCCCGTTTGGTCTGATCCTCGCCGCGATGGTCTGCGCCCGCACCTGCGCCATGGCATTCAATCGCGTGGTCGATCGCCGTTTCGATGCGTTGAATCCGCGAACGGCACGGCGCCATTTGCCTGCTGGAGAAGTATCGGTCGCGGGCGCCGTAACACTCTGCGCCCTCTCCGCGGCTGGCTTGATCGCGGCAAGTTACTTCCTCAACCCGTTGTGCTTCTATCTCTCGCCCGTTGCCCTGGTTGTCATCTGCTTTTATTCGCTCACAAAACGGTTCACCGACTACACCCACGTGTTCCTGGGGATCGCCCTCGCGCTGGCACCCATCGGCGCATGGCTCGCTGTTAAAGGATCCAATCTAAGCATTTTGGAAATCATCCAGATGCTCGTTCTCTCGGCTGCGGTCGTGTTGTGGCTGGTCGGTTTCGACATCATTTACGCGCTTCAGGATTATGAGTTCGACCGTGCCCACGGCCTCCATTCGCTGGTTGTCGCATGGGGACCGAAGAATGCGCTTCAAGCGGCGTTTCTTGCGCACATGGTCATGTGCGGCCTGCTCTTTGCCTTCGGCGTGCTCTGCCGCTTTCGTGTCGTTTACCTGGTCGGCTGGATGATCATCGCGCTCTGCCTGGCGCTGGAACATTGGATCGCACGCAGGCGCAGCTTGAACTGGGTGAACGTGGCGTTCTTTCGTTTGAACGCGATTGTCAGCGCCGTGTTCTTCGCCGTCGTTGCCGCAGAAGTCATTTTTCGGGGCGGCTTCCGATGGCGTTGATCATGACCGCCAGCAAAGCCAGGTCAGGGCGGCGGCTTTTGAAGGCTGATCCAAAACCGGCTGCCGCGGCCCGGCTCCGATTCCACCCCAACCGTTCCGCCAATGCGCTGGATCGATCGACGAACAATCGCCAGTCCGATTCCCGTTCCAGCGTAGGTCTTCTGCGAATGCAACCGTTTAAAAACCTCGAAAATACGCTCGTAGTATTGAGGCTCGATGCCGATTCCATTGTCTCCAATCCAGATACGGTAGTGGCTGCCCGTATCCTCGGACCACACCGTGATTTCCGGCTTAACATCCTGAGCAACAAATTTCATGGCGTTGTTGAACAGGTTGGTGAATACCGTTGCCAGGACAAGATCGTGGCCCAGAACGACAGGCAGCTTACCCTTGCGAACGACTTTCGCATGGCGTTCCTGCAGGGTCACGTGCAGGTTTGCAATGACTCGGTTCAGAATCTCGTTGGCATCAACAGCAGTGGCCAGCAACTCGACGGTGTTGAAACGGCCATACTCGAGCAGGTCCTGGATCAAGGTGTCCATCTGCTGGCCCGCGGCCACGATGCGCCGCACGAAATCCGCCCCGCGGTCGCCGAGGCGCACGTTGGGGTCCTCCTGGAGCGCGGTGCCAAAGCCCGCCATGACACGCAACGGCCCGCGCAGGTCGTGTGCGATGCTGTAGCAGAAGCTCTCGAGCTGCTTGTTGCTTTCACGCAGCTCGTGCGTGCGGGCATCCACGCGGCGCTCCAGTTCCTCGTTCAGGTGCTGCAGCAACTGGTTCGTCTGGGCAACCTGCTCCTCCGCGCCCTTCCGCGCCGTAATATCCTCCAGGGCAATCAACAGGACGGGCGCCGAATCCTCCTTGTGCTGGAGTCTGCGAACGTTGCACAGGAGCACCTGGGGACCGGACGCCCGATGTTGCATCCTGAATTCAAAATTCTTCAACGGAACGTTCTTGAGCAGGACATCTTCAAGCCGGCTTCTCAGGTCGTTGCCTGTCCACGACACCTTGAGCACTGCTTCCAAGGACAAACCAGTCATCAGCTTCGGCGCCGCGTGGAAAAGCTCCGCGAACGCTTCGTTCATCCTGAGGATCCGAAACGAAGCGTCGACCACCAAAAGGGGCTCGTGAATGGTCTGGATGATGGCGTCAGCAAACTCCCTCGCTTCCCGTACGGCACCTTCGTTCTTTTGCCGCTCTGTCAGGTCGACGATCGCCGTCTGGTATTCCCGCCGCCGCTCTGTTCCCGAGCATGTGCTCACCATCTGCACGGGGATGGATCGTCTCTCAGTGTGCTTCAAACGCAGCTCCGAAACCACTAGGCCGCCGCCATTGCAGCGGCCGCAACGCCGCAGATGCAGCAGCGCAATGTCGATGTCTTCGCATAAAACAAAATTCTGAAGTGCGGGATTGAGCATGCTGTGGAATTCCAGCCCGAGAAGATTGGCCGCCGTACGGTTGCAATCCGTGATCAGGCCGTTTTCGTCCAGGGTGACATAGCTGATGGGAATATTCTGGTACAGGTTGTGAAGGCGATCCCGGGCTTGTTGCAACTCCTTCTGCTCGCGGTGCAGGTGGGCGATCTCCATTTCCGCCTGGGTCTGTTGAAGTTCCAGGGAAACAACCAATCTATCCCGTTCCTCTTTGGCCGCTGTGGATTCCCCTGATGTCATGCGCCTCAAGGAGACATGCCGACGATTCCTCGCCAGTTTCTTCATTCAATGCCTGTCTTCTGCGACGGACCACGAGAGTGGCGGAGCCCGAGAACGCAGCCTAAGCTGGTAAAAATGCCGCTACAAGGAGTTTTCGAACAATACGGAATTGTCCTCGGAAAAAATTACTGAGAAAGAGAGGCGGCCGATGTCGTGGCCTCACCAAATCGCACGACAACATAGTGAGTTCCTTTCGATTGCTGGTATATGCGCCGCGCCGCCACCATGAATGTTGAGGGTTCGCCCGATTCTCCGAGGATGTCCACGCGGCGGTTCGCCGCCCGTTTGTTTTCCGGAAGGAGCTCCGTAAGCAAAGAACGAAGAGCAGGAATGTTCCATCGGCTGTTGCGCATCTCGAAAATCCCCTTCGCCTCGGTTTCTTCACGAGAGAGGCCAAACGTCAGCAGGAAGTTATCGTTTGCCTTCGCCACGACCAGCTCCTCATTGAGAATCAGCATCGGGTCCGACGTCATTTCCGTGATCTCATCGATTGCTTGGCGGATATCCCCGATGTCCACAAGGACGATGACGGCGCCTTGAATTCGATTCTCGCTCGTGCGATACGGGCGAATCCTCATGGAATACCAGTGACCTTCCTTGTCCTGGACGTCGATTTCTCGCATTATCAGGCTGTCGATTACCTCGGAAACGATGCGATCCAGCCGGGGAACCGTGATGTTGGGATTGATGTCACTGATGCGGCGTCCAACGTCGGCTGGGATGAGATTGAAGAGCCTCTCGGCAAGCGGTGTGAATCTTCGAAGCGCGAGATCGTTGTCGAGCATCAGCATCGGCATGTTAAAGCTGCCGAGCAGGTTGTTCAGGTCGTTATTGGCCTGGCTGAGTTCCACGTTCCGGTTCTGCAATTCCTCGTTTAATGTGGTGAGTTCCTCATTACTGGATTGCAATTCCTCCTTCGCCGTTTCCAGTTCTTCGTTGGTGCTTTGCAACTCCTCGTTGCTCGACTGGATTTCCTCGTTCGCAGACTTGAGCTCCTCGTTCGTGACCTCCTGCTCTTCGATGATGGTCTGGAGCGATTCCCGCGTGTGATTAATCTCCTTACGCAGTCGCTGAATCTCGCGTTCAGTGAGCTGCTGAGCCTTCGGCACCTTCGCCCGCCGCCCCTTTTCCTCCTTCTGCACGCCAATCACATCGTGGAACAGCACGAGGAAAAAGCGGACGGAACTGGGAGAGGTCTTGAAAGGAACAACTTCCACGCCGACTTCACGATAATGACCGTTGTAGCGGATGCGGACGGGGTGTTTTCGAACGGGAAGCCTCGTCTTGGATGCCTGTGCGAACGCCGTGCGGATGTCGATGATCAACTCTTCGCGCGCCATCTTGAGCAGGTTCAGGCTGGCGGTCCCCGGCGCGGGTTCCATGTAATAGCCCGTGCGTCCTCGAAAATGCAATACTTCGAGTCTGGAATTCACAACCACACCTGCCGGCGCGTATTGCGAAAGAAGGATGTCATCCGCCCGGCGCTGCAGGTCCAGAGGACTGAGATCCTCTTTCAGCCGGGCGGGCTTGTTCTGGGAGATCTCAGGCGAGGGTGACGGA
This sequence comes from Verrucomicrobiia bacterium, assembly GCA_035629175.1. Lineage (NCBI taxonomy): Bacteria > Pseudomonadati > Verrucomicrobiota > Verrucomicrobiia > Verrucomicrobiia bacterium. The sequence continues at coordinate 47,213 of DASPIL010000021.1, forward strand.
AAGAACTCCAGATCAGGCCGCGAATGATTCTCCACCTTGCAATAAATCTTGTTCTTCTTGTCTACCACTGAGAAAAGCGTGGCAAAACTTCCCACAGTTTCAGACGTGCCAAGCATCAAGAAACCGCCCGAACGCAGCGAGTAATGGAAGGTTGGCATCACCTTGCGCTGCAGTTCCGGCCCCAGATAGATCAGAAGGTTGCGGCAGCTGATGAGATCGAGCTTGGAGAACGGGGGATCCTCCGCAACGTTCTGGCGGGCAAAGATGCAGAGATCGCGGATGAACTTTGCAATCTGGTATCCGTCCTCGACCTTCACAAAATATCGGCGCAGCCGCTCTGGCGATACTTGCGCCGAGATGTTGGAGCTGTATAACCCGATACGCGCGCGGGCGACAATCGCATCGCTGATGTCGGTTCCGAAAATCTGGATCTGCTTGCCGCTCACATTCTTTCCGAGGAATTCGTGGAGGCATATGGCCAGCGAATACACCTCCTCGCCAGTCGAACAGCCCGGAACCCAAATGCGGATCGGAATTTCGCTGTTCTTGTTCTTTGTAATTCCCGGAAGCACCTTCTTCTTGAGCGCCGCAAACACCTGAGGGTCTCGAAAGAAGCCAGTGACTTTGATCAGGATGTCATTGAAAAGCAGGTCGACCTCGGCCGGATTCTTTTGCAGGTGCCGCAGGTATTCCTGAAGGCTGCTCATCCTGCGCAGCACGATTCGCCGAAGGATTCGGCGCTTGAGAGTTGTGACCTTGTAAAACGTGAAGTCCACGCCCGTGGCGGATCGAAGCAGGGAAAAAATCCGGGTCAGGTCCGCATCCATCTCGGGTTGGGGAGCGTGCAACTCCTCGATCCTGGCGCGCGGCGCCGCCTGGGAAATACGCTTCAGCTCGCGCGCGATGTTTCCCGGCGACATGACAAAATCGACACATCCCGCCCGCACGGCACTCCCTGGCATCGCCCCGAATTTTGCAGAACGCTCCTCTTGCGCAAACGTGATCCCGCCCTCCGCCTTGATCTCCTGCAGACCCTCTGTGCCATCCACACCATTTCCAGAAAGCACAATTCCAACCGCCGCATTTCCCTGGTCCATGGCAAGGGACCGAAAGAAACGGTCGATCGGCAGGTTCGGCCCTTGAACTTCCTTGCGTGGTGTCAGATAGAGCACGCCGCCCGCGATTTCCAATGAACGGTCGGGCGGAATAACATACACGTGATTGGCCTCGACTACCGTTGCGTCCTGGATATCCCTCACGAGCATGGATGTCGCAGGTGAGAGGAGATGCGTCAGGCTGCTTGCGTGCGATGGATCCAAATGCTGCACCAGCACGAACGCCATGCCCGTGTCCGTGGGCAGATTCTCCAGCAGCTTCGAAAAAGCCTCCAAGCCGCCCGCCGACGCTCCGACTCCAACGATAAGAAACGGCTTGTTTCCGTCGGAAGAATGGGTGTTGATCCGCGACGTTGCGGCTGCCTCCTGAACCTCGGACTTTGCCGCTTGAGGATGGCCTGCTTCGCCGCCTTGCCCGGCCCCCATCGCAAAAGACGCGGCTGATTTCGATGAGCTTCGTGTGCTGCGCTTTTTCCGGGATCCTTCCACTGGCCGCGCAGAAGGGATTTTCGTGGTGGCCGGTTCGGGGAGCGGTGAAGATGCCTTGCGTGGCTTCGATTTCGGGCTTCGGGAGTTGGATGACTTTGACATTTGACCCGTTCGACAGTAACCGGAATTGAACGTGAGCTTAGAACCAGCCTCTACAAACGCAATCGCCATCTGCGCACGGCCACGACGCCACCGCGATTGGAAGGGTCATCGCGTTCAGAAACTGCGTTGGTATTTCGCTGCACATCTCTGCTCTTTACAAGCGCCCCAGCACCTCTTCCAGCAGCTTGATATCATGCGCAGCGGCGCTGGCGTTTTCTTTGTAACGTTTTTTTAATTGGGCGTTTGAACCCTCTGCAAGGTGCTCGTAAATCGCCTGGCTTTCCCGCAGCTTCCGCAAAGCAACCCAAACCGCGCGTTCAACGGCCTCGGAATGCCCTTCGGTGAAACTCTCAAACGAAAAGCGATGGCCGACATGGCAATGCAACTGTGTGGATTTCCCATTCTTAAACTCGAGCAGCGCGCCGCCGCAATCGGGGCATGTAAAGGCGATTGGCTCGTTGTTTGCCGCTATGTCTTCGGGCATTTCGCACTCATCTCCGGCAAGCTCAGGCAAATCCGTGACACGCTTGTTGGAAACCATCCGCACCAGCGCTCCTGCAATATCGCCGATCTTGAGGCATTGATCCGTCTTCACCTGCCGCATGACGTTTGAAGGCATGTCGGAGACTTCAGCATCGCTCGGATCCTGGACGATCACAGAGCCGCCGCGGGATTTCACTGCAAGCGCGCCCGCGCTGCCGTCGTCCAGCGCACCCGAGAGCACCACGGCCACAACTGATCGTCGATAAGCGCGCGCCGCGCTGCGGAACAATGTGTCCACGGCCGGGCGGTGACGATTCTCCCGCGGGCCCATGGTGGCAATGGCACAACCGCGCTTCACGATCAGGTGTCGATTTGCCGGTGCCACATAAACGCTTCCGGCGCGCAGCGGCGTCGGCTGCTCGGGGCTGGTCACAGGAAGTTTGCTGGAACGCTGGAGAACATCGCGCAGCGCACTGGAGTGTTCGGCAATATGGATCACCGCGAGGATGGGCGCCGGAAAGTCCGGCGGAATACCTCGAAGCAGCGAGCACAACGCCTGAATCCCGCCAGCGGAACCGCCGACGACGATGACTTTCTTCATCCCAAAGGGTAGCACGAGGCACGGGCCGCCGAGAGTGGTAGTTCTCACCAGCCCGTGAATACTGGGGAGAACCGCCGCCCAAAGGCCGGTCCTCTCGAAATCGGGGTTCGTTGCTGCGGGTAATGGCGTTGTTGGCCATTTGCTCTCTCCCAGTGCATAATGGAAGCATGAAAACCGTTGCGATCATCGGAGCATCGAGCAACCGCGGAAAGTTTGGGAACAAGGCAGTTCGCGCATTTCTACAGCAAGGTTACACGGTCTATCCCGTGAATCCCAATGAAGCTGAGGTCGAAGGATTGCCAACGTTCAAAAATGTGCGCGATGTTCCTGAACGGCCGCATATGATCAGCGTTTACGTGCCGCCTTCGGTTCTGTTGAAGGTGTTGCCTGATATCGCGGCGCGGGGATGTGACGAGCTGTGGCTGAATCCGGGAACGGAATCAGACGCCGTGCTGGAGGAAGCGAAACGCCTGGGGCTCAACGTTATTCAGGCTTGCAGCATCGTGGGAGTGGGTGTCTCGCCGTATCGCCTTTGAAGGCGAATCCATCACCTAACGCCATTGCCTGCAGCTATTTGCCTTTCAGCGCAGCCAGGCCGTAATCGCGGTTGAGCTTGGCGATAAAGCTGAGGCTGATTTCCTTCGGACACACGGCCTCGCACGATCCCGTCACTGTGCAATTGCCGAATCCTTCCGCGTCCATCTGCCGCACCATGTTCATCGCCCGGCGATCCTTCTCAGCCTTGCCCTGGGGCAGCAGGTTGAGGTGCGACACCTTGGCGGCAACGAACAGCATGGCTGACGCGTTCTTGCAAACCGCAACGCACGCTCCGCAACCAATGCAAGCCGCGGCGTCCATCGAAAGATCCGCATCAGTTTTGGGAACTGGCAATGCGTTGCCGTCCGGAGTTCCGCCCGTGTTGACGGAAACAAACCCGCCCGCCTGGATGATGCGGTCAAACGCCGCGCGATTCACCGCCAGGTCTTTGATCGTGGGAAATGCTTTGGCGCGCCAGGGTTCGATCGTGATGGTGTCGCCATCATGGAAATGGCGCATGTGCAACTGGCAGGTGGCCGTGCCTCGATGGCCGCCGTGCGGTATGCCGTTGATCACGAGCGAACACATGCCGCAAATGCCTTCGCGGCAATCAGAGTCAAAGGCGATCGGATCCCCGCCGGCCTGGATGATGTCCTCGTTAACGACGTCCAGCATTTCCAGGAACGACATGTCTTCGATGACACCCTTCGCCTGATAGGTTTCAAAGCGCCCCGCGGAGCTCGCGTTCTTCTGCCGCCAAACTTTCAGTGTAAGATTCATGACTAACGGAATGTTGCTAAAGCTTCTTACTTGTAACTGCGGGTGCTCATGTGCACTTCCTCGTACACGAGCGGTTCCTTGTGCAACACGGGCTTCTTGTCGAGCCCCTGGTATTCCCATGCGGCAACATACGAGAAGTTGTCGTCATCGCGTTGCGCCTCGCCATCAGGAGTCTGGAATTCCGTCCGGAAATGGCCGCCGCAAGACTCATTGCGATGCAACGCGTCGAAGCAGAGCAGTTCCGCAAACTCCATGAAGTCGGCAACACGGCCGGCATACTCGAGGTCCTGGTTGAACTCGCCGCCCTCACCCGTCACGCGCACGTTCTTCCAAAACTCATCGCGCAGTTCCGGAATGCGTTTCAATGCCTCCTTCAGTCCCGCCTCATTGCGCGCCATGCCGCACTTCTCCCAAAGCAGCTTCCCGAGTTCGCGATGAAAGGAAGTGACTGTGCGCTTGCCCTTGATGCCGAGCAAGCGATTGGTGAAGTTGCGGATGTCCTCCTCCACCTTCCTGAATTCCGGGTGGGTTACCGAAGGTTTTGCCTGCTTCGATGTCGCGAAATAATGGCCGATTGTATACGGCAGCACGAAGTAACCGTCCGCCAATCCCTGCATCAATGCACTGGCGCCCAGGCGATTGGCTCCGTGGTCGGAGAAATTCGCCTCGCCCACGCAAAACAAGCCTGGGATGGTTGTCATCAGGTTGTAATCCACCCAGGTGCCGCCCATCGTGTAATGCACCGCGGGATAAATGCGCATCGGCATTTGATACGCGTTTTCGCCCGTGATCTTTTCATACATGTCGAAAAGATTTCCGTAACGCTCGCGAATCTTGTCTTCGCCCAGGCGATTGATGGCATCGGCAAAATCAAGGTAAACGCCCAGTCCGCCGGGCCCCACGCCACGGCCGTCGTCACACGCTTCCTTGGCCGCTCGTGAGGAGATGTCGCGTGGCGCAAGATTTCCGAAACTCGGATATTTGCGTTCGAGGAAGTAATCGCGGTCCTGCTCGGGAATCGACGATACCGGCTTGCCGCAATCCTCCTTGCGCTTCGGAACCCAGACGCGCCCGTCATTGCGGAGCGATTCTGACATGAGTGTCAATTTGGACTGATGCTCTCCGCTGACAGGGATGCAGGTGGGATGAATCTGTGTGTAACATGGATTCGCAAAGGCTGCGCCCTTCTTATAGGCGCGCCACGTTGCCGTGACGTTGCAACCCTTGGCGTTGGTGGACAGGAAGAACGCGTTGCCATAGCCGCCCGTGGCCAGGACCACGGCATCCGCAGCGTGCGATGCGATCTCACCCGTAACCAGATTGCGCACGACAATGCCCTTGGCATGGCCGTCAACGAGGACCACGTCGAGCATTTCCGTGCGCGGATACATCTGCACCGATCCCAATCCAATTTGGCGGCAGAGCGCCTGGTACGCACCGAGCAGGAGTTGCTGGCCGGTCTGGCCGCGCGCGTAAAAGGTGCGGGAAACCTGGGCACCGCCGAACGAGCGGTTGTCGAGCAATCCTCCGTATTCGCGGGCGAATGGAACGCCTTGGGCAACGCATTGGTCGATGATGTTAACGCTCACTTGTGCCAGCCGATGCACATTCGCCTCGCGCGCCCGGAAATCGCCGCCCTTGATGGTGTCGTAGAAAAGCCGGTAAATGCTGTCACCGTCGTTCTGGTAATTCTTGGCGGCATTGATGCCACCCTGCGCCGCGATGCTGTGGGCGCGCCGCGGGCTGTCCTGGAAGCAAAAGCACTTCACGCGATATCCGAGTTCGGCGAGCGTTGCCGCCGCGGAGGCACCTGCAAGGCCGCTGCCTACAACGACGACATCAAATTTGCGCTTGTTGGCCGGATTGACGAGCTTCAGGTCGAATTTGTGCTTGTCCCACTTCTGACCGATGGGACCGGAAGGGATTTTGGAATCGAGGACCATATTACTTCAGCGCCTCCTTCCCGAAGCCAAAGAGGATGGCCGCGGGAATTGAGATGTAACCGAGAAAAATCAGGACTGCGAGAATGCGCGCCCCTTTGTCCAGGCAAGGTCCGTAAACCTTGTTCTTCCAGCCGAGCGATTGAAACATCGCGCTCGCACCGTGACTCAGGTGAACACACAGCAGACCAACGCCCAGTGCGTAAAAGAGCGACACCCAGACGTTGCTGAAGCCGATGATCATCATTCGGTAGACATCATGCCGATGCAGGTCGACTGTCCCGCGGATCGGTTCGGCAAACGATGGGTCGTGGAAATCAACACCTGTGAAGTTAACCGCCTTCACGCGCACGGTGTAATGCAGCAGGTGATAGATGATGAAAACGAAGACGATCAATCCGCTCATCATCATCGTCCGCGACGCGAAGGTGGACCCAACGGGTTTGTATTCGCGATAGCCCACGGGACGTGCCGCCATGTTCTGCGTGGTGAGCGTGACTGCAGACCAGATGTGCAGACCGATCATCGCGAGCAGGCCACCGCGTACGAGCCAGAGCCCCTCACCCAGGTTCTGCAGGAAGTGTCCGTAGCGGTTGATGGCTTCAGGTCCCAGGAAGATCTGCAAATTGCCGATCAGGTGACCGATGACAAACAAGAACAGACCACAGCCCGTGACAGCCATGATGTACTTCTTGCCCAAGGAGGTTCCGAAGATGTTGTTGATGACTTTCATTTAGCTGGCTCCCGACCAGGGGAAACGCGAAGGCAATCTACGTATCATTTGCGCGCACCGTCAATGTTGCAGTATTAGCTATAAGGATTTCCCGTTCGCAGCATTCAAATCCACTTATGCACATTCAATTCGGCGCACCAGGCTGAGGAGGTTCGGGACTGTCATCTCAGTTTCAACGTCTTGCCCGCGATCGAGCAGCACTGCCTGGAATCTTGCGTTGCGCGCGCCGTGCACATCCATTTCCAGACTGTCACCGACGTGAAGAATTGCCGCGGGGTCGACTTTGAGAACCGAAGCAGCCCGATCAAAAATGACACGGGACGGTTTGGGTGCGCCCACTTCGCACGAAATGAATTGCGACTCGAAATACTGCGCGAGTCCCACGCGATCGAGGAGGAGTCTCAGCCGTTCGTCCCAATTGGAAATGACTGCAAGCTTCACGCGCTGGGATGCCACGGCGTCCAACGCAGGCTTTACGTCGTCGAACACCTTCCAAACATCGGGTTCCGTGAAGCGTTCGTACAGGTCCGCGAAGAATGGCACTGAGCCGCCGGGAAATTGAAACGTCTCTTGAACCAGCTCCTCCCATCCGCGCCGCGTGTAATCGAACATGGCGCACGCACGCCACGCCTTTCCAAATCTCTCGTTCAAGAGCTGCGGGGAAGGGGGAACAAACCCGTTTCGCAGGGCGACTTCGGCATACACGTGACCGACTGATGGCCACGGGGAAATCAGTGTCCCGCCAACATCGAACGTGATCGCTTGAATTTTCGAGGAGGATTTGGCCATGCCTTCAGCGCCTGCCTGCCCATTCATTCAAGTGCCGTTCATCTCCTGCATCGGGCGGCGCAAGTCCCAGCAACTGGATCGCTTCGCCCACCAGGTAGAGCGATCCCGTGATCACCACAGTTTGGGGGGTTGCAGCGGGACGGATCGCTTCAGCCAGTGTGCTGCAAGCAATCACCTCCGCTGACGGATTCGATTGCACGCAGGCCTCGACAAGCTGCGCAGGCATCGCAGTCCGTTCATTCTGAACAGGCACCAACAAAATGCGTGGGGCCAGCGGGCTGAGTGCATGGCAGATTGCGGAGTAATCCTTGTCCAGCAGGATCCCCAGGATGAGCGTGCGTTGTTGGGATGCCTCCCGGCCCAAAGCACCTGCCAGCGCCTCAGCTCCCGCGATGTTGTGAGCACCATCCAGCAGGAAGCGCTGACCGTTTGCGGCGGTGAAACTCTGCATGCGTCCAGGCCAATGAACCGTCCCAAGCCCCGTCCGGATTGAGGATTCAGGAACGGGAAGGATTCCCTGCAAGGTTTCAATTGTCGCGATAGCTGTCGCCGCATTCCGACGCTGGTGAGCGCCCGACAGCGGTAATGGGACCTTCTCCAGTGACGGAAACATCGCTTCAAAGGGCTCAGCCTTGTGAACAGCAGAGCCGCACGCCTGCGCCGTGTCGACGATGACCTGGAGCGGCTCGTCTCCAGTTTCCCCCGTGATTACTGGCACGCCGGGTTTAATGATTCCGGCCTTTTCCGCAGCGATCTCGCGCAACGTGTTCCCGAGCCACTTCTGATGATCGAACTGGACGTTCGTAATGATGCTTGCCAGCGGTGTGACCATGTTTGTGGCGTCCAACCTCCCGCCGAGTCCCGTCTCCCAAATCACGACATCGCAATGCTGCTCCGTGAAGTAAACCAGCGCCATGACTGTGAGGGCTTCGAAAAACGTCGGGTGATTCTCTTGAGGAAATTGCTCCAGAAAGGGGCGGAGTTGGTTCACCAGGCGAATGACGTCATCGCGGGAAATCCACGTCCGGTCCACTTGCAAACGTTCACGGAATGAAACCAGGTGCGGCGAAGTGAACAATCCGGTTCGGTATCCCGCGGTTCGGTAGATGCTCTCGAGCATCGCACAGGTGGAACCCTTGCCATTCGTTCCGGCAACGTGGAGGAATCGAAGGTGCCGCCCAGGATTCCCCATCCTTCCCGTCAATGCTCGGACATTCTCCAAACCGAGCTTCGCGCCGAACCAACGAAGATCGTAGAGATATGCGAGCGCCTCCGCATACTGGTTGATTTGCTGAGTCATTCGAGCTGTTCGCAAAAGTTAGAACTGGCCCGGTCCAAAGCGAGAAGTTTCTGAACCGCTGCACTGCAGCCGAGAGAATCCAAACACACCGACCGGGACATTTCCAATGCTGCGCCACGACGGCACACAAAAGCCAGCCAATCGCCGTCACAGATTGTGTCATTTTGTCTTATTACTTGTTGAGGTTTATACGTAAGTCGTTGATTTTCAATGGTCAAAACTCCCGCACACTTGTGGCATAGGCAAAGCTAAAAGGATCGTGAAACAATCTGTGAAGAAAGGAATGAATATGAACGTAATACGATGGCAAAGACCTGTGCTGGCCAACTGGCCGAACCTGGATCGCTTGACCGGGCTGCGTGCTGAGTTGGATCGCTTCTTCGAAACCCCGCTTGCAGAGCTCGCTCGGAACTCACAGGTATTCAGCGGCTGGAGTCCAGCGCTGGATCTCTATGAGGACAGCGACAAGTTTACCGTCCACGTGGAGTTGCCCGGGATGAATAAGGAAGACATCGACATCTCGCTGCATGGCGGCAGCCTCAGCATCTCCGGTGAACGGAAAGTGGAGGAGAAACACGAAAGCTCTGAAGCCTACCGATCCGAACGTTACGTCGGACGATTCCAACGTTCCGTGCATCTGCCCGCGCCCGTTGCTGGAGATCGGGTCACCGCACAGTACAAGGACGGTGTGCTCACAGTGACATTGCCGAAGGCCGAAGAAGCCAAGGCGAAGCAGATCAGCGTGCAGGAAGGTTAACACAAATTCGGAGACGAAAGGAAAAGCATGAAAAGCGTTACTGAAGATCGCACAACAAACGGCACGACGTCGCGCAGCAATGGCTTCATCGGACCTGCTGTGGACGTTTACGAAACTGAGGACGGTTACGTTCTCACGGCTGAGATGCCCGGCGTGAACAAAGATGGGCTCGAAGTGACCCTCGAGGGAACTGAGATCACGATTATCGGCCGCCGCAATCAACTCGAGCGAACAGGCGAATCGTTGATCCAGGAGAGACTGAATGCGGACTACCGCCGCGTGTTCGAACTGGATCCCGCGATCGATACCGCACGGATCAGCGCGCGGGTGGATAAGGGGATTCTGACGCTGACCCTGCCGAAATCGGAGAAGGTTAAACCGAGGAAGATCAAGGTTAAGGAGTAATCAAGCGAACCTCCGGTTCTGCCCGGCGTTTCGAGGCAGAAGAATAACGAGACATCCTCCCGAACAATTCGGGGGGATGTTCTTTTTACGAAGCGTTGACCGGCGTTTCAGACGATTGCACAGCAGGGGGCACCTCAACCATCATGCGCGCTGCGTCGGATACAATATCCTCCATCATGCCATCCCCCAGCCTCGAACACGACGCGCAAACATTGGGGTCACGTGACATAGCGCCACCACCATTTGACATGGTTTCTCCGCAGCAGATACAGACAGTTGATTTCACCTGCCATGATTCCTCCGTCAACTCTGGAAATTTGCAATGCAAAGATGCTCACAAAGTGGGTAGGTAAAACCCGCAGTGGTCCGTATGTTTTCGTGGCGGACGGGAGCGGATAGGCAGAGAAATCGATGACTCGAAGGTGGTGGTAGGTGATGGATTCGAACCATCGAAGGCGTAAGCCAGCAGATTTACAGTCTGCCCCCGTTGGCCACTTGGGTAACCTACCGTCGCAAAGGGCGCACATTAAGCCACGTGGTCATGGCCTTGTCAACCTAGTCTCAGTAACCTAGCTTACGCAAATGTTCGACTCGCTCAGCAGCAAACTTCAGAACGCTTTTCGCAATCTGCGAGGGCTCGGAAAAATTTCCGAGGAGAACGTGTCCGATGCGCTGCGCGAAGTCCGCCTCGCACTGCTCGAAGCCGACGTCAATTTCAAAGTCGCGCGCGATTTCATCGAACGGGTCAAAACCAAATCCATCGGACAGGAGGTCGTCCAGAGCATTCAACCCGGCCAGCAGATCGTCAAACTCATCAGTGATGAGCTCGTCGCCCTGCTTGGATCAGAGAATTCCGGGCTCGAACTAGGCGGGAATCCATCGTCGATTCTGATGGTCGGCCTGCATGGCTCAGGAAAAACAACTTCGAGCGGCAAGCTCGCGCGGCTCTTGCGCAAGCAGGGTCGCGCACCACTGCTCGTCGCCGCGGATGTGTATCGTCCTGCTGCGATGGACCAGCTCGAAACGTTGGGCAAACAAATCGATATCCCTGTGTTCGTGAAACGCGGCGAATCCGACGTTCTCAAGATTGCGCGGGAGGCATTCGATTTCGCCCGCGCGAACCAGCGGACGACGTTGATTTTCGATACGGCCGGGCGCCTGCAAATCGATGAACCGCTCGTGCAGGAACTCGTGCGATTGCGGGACCTGGTCAAGCCGCAGGAGATTCTCCTGGTCCTCGACGCTGCAACGGGTCAGGAAGCGGTAAATGTCGCCAGCCACTTTGACCAGGCGCTGAATATCACGGGTTCAATCCTCACGAAACTGGACGGCGACGCTCGTGGCGGCGCCGCCCTGAGCATGAAGGCGGTCACCGGCAAACCCATCAAGTTTGCGGGCATGGGCGAAAAACTTGAGGATTTCGAACCGTTCCATCCTGAACGCATGGCATCGCGGATTCTTGGCATGGGCGATGTCGTCAGCCTTGTCGAAAAGGCAGCTGAAGCTGTTGACGCGGACGAGGCCAAGCGCCTTGAGGAGAAAATGCGCAAGGGCCAGTTCACACTGGAAGATTTTCTCGAGCAACTACGTCAGATGAAGAAGCTTGGATCGCTGGAGAGCATTGTCGGAATGCTGCCTGGCGGAGCCGAGGCGTTGAAGGACGCGGACCTCACAAAGTCTGAAAAGGAATTTCAGCAAATGGAGGCAATGATCTGCTCGATGACGTTCAAGGAGCGCCGCAATCCGCAAATCCTCAATGCGAAGCGGCGCGTGCGCATCGCCAAGGGCAGTGGAACGACAGTCGCCCAGTTGAACCTGATGCTGAATAAATTCGGCCAGATGCAGCAAATGATGAAGAAAATGGGCAAGTTTCAGAAGATGATGTCGAAGATGGGCGGCGGCGGCTTGCCTGGGATGCTTCGGCGGTAATCTGGATCCTGCCAGCCTGTTCAGCAACACGTCGGGGATCAGGCGCTTGCAGATCCGAAATTCGCGGGAAATTCGGCTTGTTTTCCACAGGACAGGTGATACTTTTTCCGGCCTTTGATTTATGAAAGCAGACATTCATCCAAAATATGTGGACGCGGAGATACGTTGCGCGTGTGGCAACGTAATCAAGACGCGCTCCACCAAGCCGACCGTCATTGTCGGTATTTGCAATAACTGCCATCCCTTCTATACCGGCCAGCAAAAGTTCGTCGATACCGCCGGTCGCGTGGACAAGTTCCAGCAGCGCGCTGCCAAAACCCAGGCGGCACAGGAAGCCTTTGCTTCCAAGAAGAAGAAGAAATAGCGATTTTCAGAACACCGCCCGCAACACCGTTTATCGGAGTTGCGGGCGGTCTCTTTTTATCTGCTCTTCGCCACTCGTGATTCCCGCTCGAGCTGTTCGTCCTCTTCGTGGCACGTTTTTGTGCTGGGATGAACCCGCGCTGTGACGACGATGCCAGGAACTCTGGACATGGATCTGATTCCCCACATTGATCGATTCGCCCGCCGCTTTGCAGAAGTCGAGGCGGCCTTGAGCGATCCGCGCCTTTTCGACAACCCGCAGCGCGCCCAGGAGCTTTCGCGCGAGTATGCGAACCTCAAGGAACTGGTCGCTGTGGGAACGCGCTTCAGGAAGGTCCTCGCCGACCTTGAAGACAATCGCGCCCTGCTTCGCGATGAGGCGTCCGATCCCGAGCTGGCGCAAATGGCCCGTGAGGAAATCGCACGGCTTGAGGAGGAACATCGCCGGCTCGCGCTCGAGCTGCAGAAAGGCATCGTTCCGCCGGATCCCACGGACTCGCGAAATACGATCGTCGAAATACGCGCCGGCGCCGGGGGCCAGGAGTCGGCCCTGTTCGCCGCCGACCTGTATCGCATGTACACCCGCTACGCCGAAACCTGCGGATGGAAGGTCGAAGGCCTCGATTCCAGCGCGTCGGATTTGGGCGGCTTCAAGGAAGTCGTGTTCCAGGTCAATGGCAGCGACGTTTACAAGCGCTTGAAATACGAGAGCGGGGTGCATCGCGTTCAACGCGTTCCAGCGACTGAAGCACAGGGCCGGATTCATACCAGCACATGCACGGTCGCGGTGCTGCCTGAGGCACAGGAGGTGGATATCGAGATCAAGCCTGATGATGTCGAAATCACGGTTTGCCGCGCGTCGGGCAAGGGTGGCCAGGGCGTAAACACGACGGATTCCGCCGTTCAGATTCAACACAAGCCGTCCGGGTTGATCGTGCGCTGCGCTGATGAGCGGTCCCAAATCAAGAACCGCGCCCGCGCAATGACCGTGCTGCGATCCCGTTTGCTTGAGCGCAAGATTGCCGAAGAGAACGCGAAATATGCGGCGCAACGCAAGGAACAGGTGGGGACTGGCGAACGGTCTGAAAAGATTCGCACGTACAACTTTCCGCAGAACCGCGTCACGGATCATCGCATCGAAGTCACGTTATACAATCTCGCGAACGTGATCGAAGGCGACCTGAATCCCTTGCTGGATCCGTTGATGGCGCACGACCTCGAGCAAAAACTTGCCGCCCTGAATTTATGATCAAAGGATTGATTTTTGATTGCGACGGAACGCTGGCCGACACAATGCCTCTGCATTGGCGCGCATGGCAGATCGTCTCCGCGCGCTACAAACTGCACTTTCCGGAGGAACGCTTTTACTCGCTGGGTGGCGTGCCTTCGCGCGACATCCTCAAGATGCTCGCGGAAGAGCAGGGCCTGACGCTCGACCACATCAAGGCTGCGCACGAAAAGGAGGAAGCCTATCTGCCGCTGATGGCCCAGGTGGAACCGATTCACGTGGTGGTGGATGTCGCACGCGAAAACTTTGGAAAGATTCCCATGGCCGTTGCCTCAGGCGGCACCCGCCAGATTATCCCGCAGGTTCTCGAACATCTCGGCATCCGCCACCTGTTCAACGCGGTCGTCACGAGCGAATGCGTGGTGAACCAAAAGCCTGCGCCCGACATTTTCCTTGAAGCCGCCCGCCGGATCGGGGTGGAACCGCGCCTCTGCCGCGCATATGAGGACACGGACCTCGGCTTGCAGGCAATCCGTTCCGCAGGGATGGAAGCCGTCGACGTTCGCACGCTGCTCGCAGCGCGGTAGGAACAGGCTGCGGCGGTTGCCCGAAGCAATGTGGGGCAGCGCGCGGACCGTGCGTTACGCTGTGCGTCTCTTCTTCCAGATGTAGCGTCCCATCAGCACGCGCAGCACCGCGGTGAGCGGAATTGCAAGGATTCCTCCCAGCAATCCGCCGAGCAAAGTGGTACCTGCCATCACGGCAATAATGATCGTCAGCGGATGCAAGCCGACGCGATCGCCCATGATCTTGGGCGCGATCAGCACGCCCTCCAGTGCCTGCACCACGGCAAAAACAATCAGGACGTATAACGGATGCAGCCAGTCACCGAATTGAACCAGCGCGATGATCACGGCCGCAACGGACAACACGATTGCGCCAAGGAATGGAATGAGCGTGAGAAAGATGGCTGCGAATCCAAGCAGCACCGCGTAGGGCAGGCCAATGATCAGGAAACCGATGGTATAGAGCAGCGCGTCGCAGATCGCCACCAGCACCTGCCCCCGGAAGAATGCGATCAGGTATTCATTGATCGAGTTGAGGATGAAAACGAGTTCCTCCTTCAGCTTGGAATCCGAAAGCGGAAGATAACGCGTCCAGCTTGATTCAATGCCGCGCTTCTCGAGCAGCAGATAAAAGGTGTAGATCGGCACCAGCGCGAGCCCCACCAGCACCCCAATCCACGATGCCACGCGGGTTACCTGTTCAAGCACCCATTTCCCCGCCTTCGGCAGAAGGCTGGTAGCGGATTGGATTGTATCGGCACCCAAAGCTCCACTGAGCAGCGTCGGGTTGTTTGTTGATGCCGACGGCGTGTTGGTTGCGGTTTGCACGATAACCTCGCCTTGGTCATTCGTGACGGCAGACGGAAGCGGCGTCACCGCCGTTTTCTTTGGTCCCGACGGCTGGAGAAAACGCTGCACCGTGGGATTTTCGATCCATTCGGTGACGCGCCGTTGCAGACGCTCCGCGTACTCGGGAGCATTCTTTGCCAGCTCGCGGGTTTGAAAAACGATTTGAGGAATGACACTGCCCACGGCTCCGGCGACAAGCACCAGCGCCACCAGGAAGACGCACAGGATCGCGCGCGGCCGCGGGATGCCTTTCTTTTCAAGCCAATCGACGACTGGATCGAGAAGGTAGGCAACCACGCCGGCAACGGCGAGCGGCCACAGCACCGGCGCAAGGATTTGAACCACCTTGCCAAGCCCCCAAATCAGACCCACAACCAGGCTCACCATTATGGCGATCGACAGGCCTGTGATAGCCATCCACACAATTCGCGCCTGCTTCGCCGATGGTGGAGGAAAGCTCATGTTCTCTGATCAGGCCTGCCCAAGCTTCTTCGATTTCTCAGCCGCCGCGCGAACGGCGCTCATGACGGTTCCCCGGAATCCCCCGTTCTCCAACTGGTGCAACCCTTCAATCGTTGTGCCGCCAGAGCTTGTCACCATGTCCTTCAGCGCACCGGGATGCAGCCCCGTTTCGAGCACCATGCGAGCCGCGCCCGATACGGTCTGCGCAGCAAGCTGGGTCGCGACATCGCGCGGCAAACCAGCCGCCACGCCGCCATCGCTTAATGCCTCAATGAACATGTAAACGTAAGCTGGCCCGCTGCCACTCAATCCAGTCACCGCATCCAGCAGATATTCCTTCACCTGCACAGCGACTCCCAGCGACGACAGCAGGCGTTGCGTCAGCTGGCTGTCGGCGGAGGAAGCAAAGTCCCCGGGCGTGAACGCACTCGCCGACGCCCCGATCAATGCGGGTGTGTTGGGCATCACACGCACGATGCGCGACCGGTCCGGAAGGCCGGCTTGCAAACGGGCAATGTTGATGCCTGCAGCAATGGAGATGATCAGATGATCCTGTCCGAGGAAATTCCGGATTTCCGCCAGAACACCCGAAACCTGGTCCGGCTTGACCGCGAGAATCAGCACATTGGCGAACTGCACGACGTCCGAATTGCGGGAGGTCGTTCGGGCGCCGACCGCCTTTGCGAACGCAGCCGCGGCAGCCTCACTGGAGTCGCTGGCGATCACCTGGCCCGCAGCCACCAGGCCGGCATTCACGAAACCTTTTGCAAGGGCAGTTGCCATTTTACCGGCGCCCAGGAATCCAATGGACAAAGTGGCTGACATGCGGCGCTTTTCTAACAGGCCGGCGCGAAGGTGTCACTTTCCAACTTCAGGACCGTTCAACTCCCGTGGCGGAAGGCATCCTTGCCTGCCGTGGAGGGCGCGCATCCTTGCCGCCCGGAAAGAAAGGAAAAAGTGCGAGAGACGCTTGAGTTTTCAACCTCGCCCGACGAGGCCTCATGTTCCTTCCGCCGGGCTTGGAAGCCCCGGCTCTACGGCAGGCAGGATGCCCGCCGCTACAGCTTTCGTGGCGGCTGGCATCCTTGCCTGCCGTGGAGGGCGCGCATCCTTGCCGTCCGGAAAGAAAGGGGAAAGGGCGAGAGACGCTTGAGTTTTCAACCTCGTCCGACGATGCCTGATGTTCCTTCCGCCGGGCTTGGAAGCCCCGGCTCTACGGCAGGCAGGATGCCCGCCGCTACTGCGGAGGCCGGACAGGTTTCGAAACCTGCGCTATTCACGTCACCTCCTCCAGCGTCCCATCGGCGCGCAATCGGAATTTTCGTCCGCGCCACTCCACTGTGTTTCCCGCGAATGCAAAAAACCACAACGCAACTTGCAGCAGATCCTTCAACGGTGTCATTCCCACGAATGCTGCGTGGTGATTGGATCGGTTCAGCCGGCGTTGCAAGTCGTGCGAAATCCACGCCCGCAGAATCACTGCCGCGATCAGGGTAATCCACGACCACCGCTGCGGAACGGCCAACACCCAGATCAAGGCCCACAGCAACGGGTTGCTCAGGATGCTGAAGAAGTAGGGAATCGGCTGGCAAACCCGGATCGTTCGCGCCCATCGCAACTGATGCTTCCATACAGCCCGCCATGACATCGGTGCGTCCCAGCATTCAACAACAACTTCACTCAGCGCGATTTTGCCGCCGGCTTTGGCGATCCGATGGCCGAGCTGATAATCATCGGCAAGGCAGTCCGCCAGCGACTTGAACCCGCCGATCTCCTGAACGTGCCTTCGGTGCGTGACCATCACGGCACCCAGTGCAAAATCGAGCGGCTTCAACATGCGCGATTGCAGGACCTGGCTCCAGAAATCGGCATTGATCGCGATGCTCTCCCATTGCATCGGCAGGGTGCTGGGATTCGCCAGGCGATAGAAGCAATTCACCAATCCGACTTTGGAATCCCCCAGGGCCGACACGACCTGCTGCAGGAAATCCGCAGGCACCCGCACGTCAGCATCGCTGACCACAAACACATCATGTTTCGCACGCTGCTCCAGTTCAGCCAGCTTGGATACCTTCGCGTTCGGTCCGATCAAGTGTTCGACAACGACGAGTTCCGCATCAATCCCCGGATGCTCCTTCATCAAAGTCGTAACCAACTCACAAACGGGATCGGCATGCGATGCGACCGCGAAGAGAACCTGGATCGTCCCGGGATAATCCTGCCTCAGCCAGCTTCGCAGGCAGTCGGCCGTTGCGGGTTCAACACCTTTGAGGGGTTTGAGAAGCGTTACGGCGGGAAGGGTGCCATGCACCGTAATCCGTTTGTGAAGCGGAAACTTGCGGGCGGCAAGCCATTGCCAGATCAGCAGCACAATGCTGAGCAGGGCCAGGCATGCGAGCGCGAGATTCAGAATCACCGCCCGTTCGTAAACTTGAAGGCGGAGCGCGGCAAGCCCTGAGTTCGCATGCTGCTACGGAATGACGGCTGGCGGCGCAGGCTCGCGCGCGACTCCAGCAATCTTGTTCTTGGAAGCTTCCACCTTGATGTAATGCAGCACCACGGGGGCGAGGATCATTCCGGGAATGCCCATCAACTTTTCGCCAACCACAATTCCTATGAGCGTGAGCCACATCGGATTCTTGATCCGGCTGCCGATGATCTTGCTGTTGAGGAAGTATTCCAGTTTGTGAATGACGACGAGGAAGATGAGCGAGACCAGCGCCATCTTGGGTGAAATCGTGAAACCAACGCCAACGATCAGCGTGTTGCTCATAATGTTGCCGATGATCGGCAACAAACCGCAAAGGAACGTGAGAACAATAATCACCATCACGTAGGGGAAATGGTTGTAGAGCAGGAAGACGCTCGTGAGCAGCGTATTGACCGCCGAGATGATGATTTGCGCGCCAATGACGCGGGCGAAACTCGCATAAAACGTCTCAAACCGCAGCACCAACTCCTGGACCACGGTCGCATACACGCTGTCCCGCGTGGTGTGGGGATCATCATCGGCGCCCCATCTGCGGTTGAGGAACAAGCTCACGGCCACGACGAGGCCAATGATGAGCAGCACCAGTTGAAACACGGCTTCCTGCGCGTAGCGTCCGATATTCGCAAACCGTTCCTGAATCTCCTTCAGCGTGACTGTTCGCAGGCTGGCGTAATCCGTGAACGGCAGTTCAAAACCCTTCTGTTCGGCGTATTCAACGATCTTCGGAATCGACTCATTGGCAATCCGCGGCAGGGTGAGATAAGCCTGCTTCGAGAAGAAAAACAGGCCGTACGCCGCCGCGAACACGGTTACGAAATAAACAACCACCGCGAGCGCTTTGCTTCGCCCCAGGCTGAACTGCTCCAGCGCGAAGTATCCGAACACCGCTGTCAGGACGAGCGTTCCGAGATGGAACCACCCGATCAGGACGAGCAGCACCACCATGATCGCATATGAGATGCGGGTTTGACGTGTCATGCTTTAATCTCTCATCGGGCTCGGCACAGATACACCAGGGCAGGAACCTAGACGTAACGATTATCGAACGCGCGCGAGCAGCCAGTTTAAGAGTTCGGCAATCGGCAAACGTTCCTGTTTTCCGTCGTCACGATGGCGAATCGTCACGGTATCTTTCAATTCGGGTCTTTCTCCCAGTGTGTCGAAATCGATGGTCAGGCAGAACGGCGTTCCAATCTCATCCTGCCGCGCGTATCGCCGGCCAATCGACCCGCCATCGTCGTAATACACGTTCATCCATGGCTGAAGCAGATCGCGGACTTCCTTCGCCTTGCTGACAAGATCCGGCTTGTTCTTCAACAGCGGCATGATGCCAACTTTGATGGGGGCGACCCGTGGATGAAACTTAAGTATCACCCGAGTATCGCTTTTTCCCTTGTCGTCGGTTTCCGTGACTTCGCTAAAGGCATTGGAAATCAACCCGAGGATCAATCGGTCAACCCCGGCCGAAGGTTCAATCACATGGGGGATGTAATGGCCCTTTGCCAGGCCATTCGCATCGTCG
This sequence comes from Verrucomicrobiia bacterium, assembly GCA_035629175.1. NCBI lineage: Bacteria > Pseudomonadati > Verrucomicrobiota > Verrucomicrobiia > Verrucomicrobiia bacterium. The sequence continues at coordinate 66,654 of DASPIL010000021.1, forward strand.
GTTGCGTCCTGGGCAGCCTGCTCGGGCGGCACTCCCGCCTTTTCCAGGTAGCTCTTCCTGTTTTCATAATATCGCTTCCAAAGCGAGTCCTGCTTTTCCTTCGGCAGCTTGCCCCAGGCAGTCCGAAGTTCCTCGTCGAAGATGCCCATCGGCTTTCCAGAGAACCGCTCGTGCTGGCTCAGGTCGAAATCGCTGCGCGCCGCAATGCCTTCCAACTCCTGCGTGCCGAAGGGAAACTTGAGGAGGAGATCCACCGTCGCGCGCGCGTAATGTGCAAGTTCCTCCGGCTTCTGCCAGTACTCCTGCAACGTCGTGCGCGGCAATCCAATGTTTTCGTAGAAACGGATGCGTTCCTCCACCCAGTATTGATGCCAAATCTGCCAGCCCCAGTTGGATTGCGGCTCCCCAGGATGCCCCTTGGTTTCCGCGGCAGCAACGCTTCCGGAAATCGCTTCAATGGCTTCATCGGGTTTGATGAAGAATTCAAGTTCCATTTGTTCGAACTCGCGTGAGCGGAAGGTGAAATTTCGAGGTGTGACCTCATTGCGGAACGCCTTTCCAATCTGCGCAATGCCAAATGGCACCTTCTGGCGGCAGGTTTCCAGCACATTTTTGAATTGCGCGAAGATTGCCTGGGCGGTCTCGGGACGCAGGTAAGCGACGCTGTCCTCGCTTTCAACCGGCCCGACGAAGGTTTTGAACATCAGGTTGAACGGGCGCGGTTCTGTCAATTCAGTCGAACCGCAGCTCGTGCATTTCGCCCCGGCTGGCAGCACAAACTTTCCTCCCTCCGAACGTCCCAGCTGCAGCCCCTGATCCTCACACAACTGATCTGCGCGGAAACGCTTCTTGCATTTGCGGCAATCGCACATCGGATCGCTGAAGGTGTCGACATGTCCGCTGGCACGCCAGATTTGCGGCGACATGATGATCGTCGCTTCCAGGCCAACAACATCGTCGCGAAATCTCGTCATGGACGTCCACCACAACTCTTTCACATTGCGTTTGAGTTCAGCGCCGAGCGGGCCGTAATCCCAGAAGCCGTTGATGCCGCCGTAAATCTCGGAAGACTGATAAATGAAGCCGCGCCGCTTGCACAACGACACGATTTTTTCCATGAGCTGGTTTTCTTTGGGCTCCGCCATAAGGGGCACAGTCTTTGGAAAGGGCAGGGTGATGTCAAGGTAGCCACACAGAACGCGAAAGTTCCGCATCCTTGCGAACTTCGGCAAACCGTGTTTAATCGCGGGAACCATGCCGAAAGCATCGCCGAGCCAAAGCGCCGAAGATTACCTGGAACGGATTCACGAGCTCATCGAGCAAAAGGGATATGCGCGGGTGGTGGACATCGCCTCTTCGTTGAAAGTCAAACAGGCGTCGGTCACGGTGATGGTGCAGCGTCTCGCTGAGGCGGGCTATCTCAAATACGAGAAGTATCGCGGCCTGGTGATGACGGATGAAGGCCGCGCGGTCGCCGTGCGCATTCAAGATCGGCACACAACACTCTCCCGTTTCTTTTCGCTGTTCGGCCTCGATCCCGAAACGCAGCACCAGGACATCGAGGGCATCGAACATCATCTCAGCGCGGATACAGTCAAGGTGCTAGCCGACCTTGCCCGGTTTTTTGAAGAGAATCCGGCGACGCTGAAGCGATTCCAGACGTCACGACGTTCGATTGGAAAATGAAACCGGCGGGACCCCTCAGTCCCGCCGGTTCACCATCAACCCCATCTGTTCACGTCCCGCTCACGGCTGCCGCAAGCGGAAAAATACTGCCGGTGAGGGAGTAATCGGCATCGTTACGGAGTTTGTGCCACTCGATCCGAGCACGTCAGCCCAGTTCGTGCTCAAACCAGTTGCAAGCGAATTGGTTTGCGACTGAAGCACCCAGCCTTGATGGCTTTGCGGCCACGCGAGCGTCAAGTTGCCAGAGGAAACGGAGAACTGAATGTTTGTGGGCGTCGTTGCTGCGCCAGCGATCACAGTAACCGTACCGTTTGCAGCATTGAAACCGAAGGCCAGCCCAGGTCCTGCGGAGCCCGTTACCGAGGTGAAGTTCCCGGCATGCGCTGCAGCATTGAACACGGGAAATACATCACCCAGGGTGTAGGAGCCGCCCAGGTTGTTCACGACCAGCGCCCCCCCGTATGTGATCGTTTGCACGCCGCTCAGCTGATCGCGCGTTCCAGCGGACTTGTTGATGTCGATCGTAGCCGTGCCTGTCAGCGATACGTTTCCGTTCACGTTGAGCGTGCCAATGTTCATTGCGCCGCGGCCCGGCGACAGATTCCCGCCGGTTCCCACTGTGACGTCGCCATTGATCGTGCCCGTGCCGCCCAGCGTTCCGCCGGCAACCTGCACCGGGCTGCCATTGTTGTGGCTGATGCTCCCAGTAACCAGAAGCACGCCGTTGCTCACGATCGTGGTGCCAAGCACTGTGGAATCTGCGGAAGCTCCGCCATACGTGTTGGCGCCTGCAAGCGTGAGTGTTCCCGGCCCGAGCTTCCTCACGCTGATGGGTGACCCCAGTGGCGTGGTGTCAACGAGAGGTGACGCGTTGATGTTGCCCGTGACAAGGATGTCGCCATCGCCAAGGAAGTTATAAAAGCGGGCGCCCGCGAGGGTTCCCACGTAATCGATGTTGCCGCTGATCGCGAGCGTTCCCGTGCTGGATTGGAACCAGTCGTCCGCGCCGCCCACTTGAACGAGAATATTGCCCGATATTACGTTGCTGCCCATCACGCTTCGAATATGAACGTTGGTGTTGTTGCGCGAACTCACCTGCACATCCTGCGCGATTGTGATTCCTGCAGATGCCGTCGGCAGCAGTTCCAATGTCGAAAACCCGCCATTGTTGTTTCGTATGAGAATCGTGGGAACGCCGGGCGTCACCGGAACGTTCGCAATCGCATCGTTGCCCGTGATCTGCGTCACGCCATCATTGGCTGTAGTGCTGTTGCTGTCTGCAAACAGGGTTCCAGAAAAGCTCTTCGGCCCTTGCAACACGAGCGTTCCAGGTCCCGTCTTGGTGATGTTTCCACTCCCCGTGATATCACTGGCAATCGTCAGTGTCGCACCCGCCGGAACATTGAAGCCTCCGTCGCCTGCTGCCGTAATGCCGCGCATCCCGCTGAACACGACGTTGGTAGTGACTCCCAACGACCCCCCGGCCAGGGTCACGTAATCCGGAGTAACGCCTGCCACGGGTCCCAGCGCGGTTTGGGTGGGAACTGCCAGTACACCGCCGTTGATGATTGTCTTGCCGGTAAAATGATTGGTCTCCGCAATCGTCCAGACCGCCGCGCCCGCCTTTGTGAGCGAACCCGTCTCCAGCGAAATCGGGCCCGTTATCGTGCCCTGCCCACCATCGCCCGCCAGCGTCAGACCCACGTTGGTGCCTATGATGCCATTTGCGTTCGTCAGATTGAGGGTCGATCCGCCATCCAGATGAATCGTGGAATCGAGCGCGAGACGGATTTCGCCCCCGAGCGTCGTCACTCCGGCTCCGCCTTTTCGAATGGCTCCGTTGCCCGGGCCCACTCCGCTGATCGTCAATGCTTCATCCACGATGTTCACGTTCGCATCGATGAAAAGCTGAGCGCCGTTTGCGACGATTGTGCCTTCGTTGGCCGTCCCCAGCGCCATTGCGTTTCGGGCATGAAGAATTCCGAGTTCGATGGTGGTGGGTCCCGTATAGCTGTTGCTTCCGCCGAGCGCGAGTCCGCCCGCACCGGCAACTGTCACGTTCGCGCCGCTGATCGGCCCGGAGAGAACGACTGTGCCTGAGTTGCCAAGGTTGGTAATGCTGCCGGAACCTGCGATGCGGTTCGTGTATGTGAGATCGTCAGCCCGATTAAACACAAGCGCGCCGTTGTTGGTTGTCGGGCCGGTTCCCAGCGATCCAGCCAACCCCGCGTTTCCAACCTGGAGGATTCCGGAATTGATCAGTGTTGCACCACTGTAGTCGTTCTGCGTTTCGAGCGTCAGACGGCCCGACCCGCTCTTCGTTAGCGATGCGATTCCCGAGATGCCGCCATTGCCACTCGTCGTAAACGTGTAATCCAGCGATGAATTGACCGTCACTGTTCCCGGCAGAACGGGCGCGACGATGTTGATGGGGGAACCGTTGTTGCCGAAGTTGCCGAAGCTGACGTTGTCGCCCTGGGAGAAAAGATCCGCGGCAAGCGTTCCTGTGTTCGTCCAATTCAACGTGCTGAAATCCCAGTCAGCACTCGTGACTCCGGTCCATACCAACCCCTGCGGATTGCCGCTGATGCTCATCGTGACCTTCCGGGGCGACGACGCGTTGTCGATAGCAAAGCTGACGTTGTAACGGGCGCCCAACTGGGGCGGAATGAGATCGCCAGGATTCCCCGAAATCGTGCCACTCGCCTGAACGAGAGTATAGGTTCCAGCGACTGGCAGTCCGCCGAGGAAGTTCACATTCACGCTGGTGGACGGAGTGAGCGCGACATTCCCGGTGACATTAATGACATCGTTGAAACCAGCTGGAGAGGTGACGTCGAAATTAAGGATGCCGCCGCTGTTGAGAGTGAGATTGCCGCCCACGTTCAACACCCCGGCGAACCCCTGTCCACCAGGTGCGAGCACGGCCGACGATGCCAAGCCCCCCTGCAGCGTGCCGCTGCTGAAGAACGCCTGATCAGGACCGATGGTGAGCACGCCGCCCGGCAGTCCGCTGACATTGAGCGTGGCGCCCGCCGCGATGGAGATGTTCGTGCTGGATGCGAGGCCTGCCGACCCACTGAGCGCCAGGGTCCCGCCGTTCACGAGGGTGCTGCCGGAATGATTGATTGCCGGCGACGAAAGCGTCAGCGTTCCAGTGCCAGCCTTGACCAGCGTGAGGGCGCCTCCGCCCGTGTTTTGAATCGGCCCGGTGAATGCGCCGCTCGCATTGTTCAGCCCAACAGTGACGCGAACAGGATTCGCTGTCGTGTTGTCCAGGGTTCCACCACCCGTCAAACCGTTCAGCATGGCGTTGGTTGCAATCGCGAGAGTGGCGCCTGAACTGACCACCACATTTCCCTTGCCCGGGCCGTTCGGCAGGGCACGGGGATGATCCAGTTGCAACGTTCCCGCGCTGACCGTGGTGTCGCCCGTGAAATCACTCACGCCGCCGCCCAATGCAAGAATTCCGTTGCCAGTCTTCACCAATGCGCCGGATCCCGACCAATTGTCGGAAATCTGACCGTTGAAGTTGACTGTCTGGCCATCGACAACGCGAATGGTGCCGCTGCCTGAGCCATTGATCGGGCCCAATCGAATGCCGCGATTCGCATTCAACACAAACGTTCCTGCGATCTCCAGCGTGCCACCATTCAACACAAGGTTATCAGGGCGGTAACAGGTAAACGCGCCGTTCAGGCTTGGACTGTCGAAGCTTCCAAGGTTCGCGTCGGAAGAGATGCTCAACACGCCTTCGTTGACGATGGTGCCGTAAGTATAAGTATTGGCAGCAGTTAATCCCAGAGTACCCGCGCCCACTTTCGTCAGCGATCCGGCGATGGAAACACCTGTATTTGCTGGCACGTTGTTCGCCACAACGCCGTGGATGTTCACCGCTTGTCCCGCTGCAACGTCAACGGTTCCATTGCCATAACCGGCAGATGGACCGACGAGGACGGGGTTGGAAATGTCGAATGTACTGGTGGCGCGAAGGGTCCCGTTGTTGATGACGACGGTTCCCGAACCGAGATTCGCTGCACTGGCAATGTTCAGCGTGCCGCCGCCAATTGTGTTTGTTCCCGTGTGGCTGTTGTTGGCGTTCAAGGTCGCAGCGCCCGAACCCGCCTTCGTGATCCCCACCATTCCGCTGCCGTTATCTTGAACCTGCGCATTGATCACAAGGTTGTTTGCAGAATGATTGATCAGGATGATTTCACCCGCCGTGTTGTCAGCCCCGCCTGCCGTTAAAATTCCCGCGTTCGCTGCGGTCCCAATCGTCAGACCCTGCCGTCCCGATGGCACCAACACACCGCCCGCAGACCCGAGCCGCAATAATCCTGGCGCGGTATCAATGGTCGCAGCGGTCGTCGTGTTCTGCAGCAGCGTGTTTACTGTCGTCGTCCCAGCCCCAATCGCGATGCTCCCGCCAGCCCCCGCGCTATTCAGCCTGACGTTGGCAGCAGTGTTGTTGGCGATGGTGCTGCCGAGCGCGGCGATGTCTGTGTAGCCCGCGTATGCAGTCACTGGCCCATTTGGGCCGCCAGTCGAATTGATCGCCCAATCGGACCCGCCGACTGTGGCAAAGCCGCCGAGGATTCCATTGATATTGGCCGCAGTTGTATCGGCAATGCCAGGCGCTGCAAAATTCACGATGCCACCACCGCGACGCACCACGTTGTTCATGCGGAGCACGCTGGCGCCAGTGGGCCGGGTGATCGTCGATTCCCCTGCAGTGACAACATTTGACGCCACCGATTCAGTGAAGGCACCGCCGTTCAACTCCAGAACCCCGCCAGCAAGATAAAGCGGGGATTGCGCTGCAAGTTTCGAATTGTTTTGGGTGCTGTAATCGAGGGCCAGGATGCCTCCGCTGATCGCGTAGGAAACGGCCGCAGTGTTTGGCCCCGCGAGTGTCCAGCGGCCAGTGCCTGCCTTGCTCACGAGGATCGACAGCAACCCGGCATTCCCGCCAACAATCGGACCTGACACGGTCCCGTTGCCACTGCCGCTCAACACAAGATTCCGTGGTCCGCTGTTCTGCAGCGTGGTTGTTCCGGCAACTGCCAGTGTGCTGGACCCATCGACCCGCAACGGATACTGCGATCCGCCGGGAGACGGATTCAGCGGCCCCGAAAGCGTGTTCGCTCCCGCAAGGCTTTCAATTCCCGTGGCCACGTTGTTGCGCCCGGCGAAAGTGACAGCGTTGGTGATCGTTACCCCGCCCGCGAGCTCCAGGCGCGGACTCGTGGCATTTCCCTGCCCATTGAAACTAATTGCGCCTGTGCCAAACGCGGAGCTCGACATCGCCCTGACCGCCGCAGTTGTGTTCGGAGCCCCGCCGTTGATTCCGCCGTCATTCGGTCCGATGACAAACCCGCCCGTGAATGAATTGTTGCCAGAAAGCGTTAACGTTCCGCCCGGGTTCAATCCCACGCTGTGGGCGAGAATCAACTGCCCGCCGGCTATATCAGCGGAGATCGTTGCGCTGGAATTGGCCACAATCGTTCGATTCGTGAGCAGCAGCGTGTTTCCCCCGCCTGTAATCGTGTAGTTTCCCGCGCCTGCGGGTGCAAAAACGATATTCGCCGAAAGGACGGCCGTCCCGAGCGTCACGGTGCCCGCGATACCGTCAAGCGCGCCAAAAATGGGCGCATCGGGAGCCGTCGTGCTGAAGGGAACATTTGCGGTTCCTGACCACCAGTTCGGCACCGTGGAATCCCAGACACCACCGCCATCCTGGGCCGCTGCCCGGGCCGTGTCCGAATCCCAGGTAAGGGTTGCTGCCGACAATTCGGGAATGGCGATGGCCAATGTAAGTCCAATTGCAGGAAGACGAAGTTGACGGATTTGAAGAGGCAAAAGTTCACGCAGTTTCATAGGTTATCCAAGCTGACTAACGCTCCAACGACAGAAGAATTTCGGGTACGGTGCGCATGCTATCAAAGCAGTGAGAGAGCAGTCTCTACCCGTTCGGGTAATTTTCGAGACACGCGGCCGTTCGCGCTGCGACGACTCCCCTGCGATTCAGGACACGGTGTCCCGGAACAAGACACTTCCGATTTCTCAGATCTGAAGCATTCAGGCGGTTTTTGTTTCAATGGCCTACACCGCTTCATAGCGCGTTCGATCGGTTGAACTCGCAATGACCGAGGAAAGCCGTGGGGCGGCACAGTCGGAGACAAATCTGTCCAGTTCCGGTTCCTCCGAGCGTCGCGAAAAGCCGGCAAAAAAGGTTCTCCGTACATCTCACGAATTCACGGCCTTGCGGCACGTGACCTGCATTTCACCCGCGATATGGCAGCATTCGAATCGTTTTATAGTGGCGCACCGGAAGTGAAATTAGATGGAGTTTCCGTCGAGCTGCCTCCCGATCGAAAATCATTCGTTGCCATCCGCTCCTACCTCGAATCGCTCGCGTTGCAACAACAACGAATTCTTTGCGCCCTCAATGTCGACGGGCAATCGATCAACCTCACCCAGCCCCGGGTTCCGTGGACGACATTTTCCCAGATCGAAGGTGAGACAATGACGCTCAACGAAGTGCCCGCCCAGTTGGTGCGCGCCGCATTGCAGCAGTCGGGCACCCTCCGTTCGCGAGTCCAAAAGGCAGTCGAACTGGTCCTGATTAACGACTGCAGCCAGGCGAGGGAAATCTGGTGGGCGCTGTCCACCGCCTTGAAGGAACCTCTCCTGACGCTCAGCCTGCTGCCTGACCACATTTGCGGACCTGCCAACGGCCGGGCCTCCCTCACCCAACTTCGGAAATGGCAGCTCGAACAGCTCGGCAACATTATCCAGGATATCGACGACGCCAGCCAGAAGGAGGACACCAGCGCACTCTCCGACGCCCTCGAAAAACGCGCCCTTCCCTGGCTGGATAATCTGCTCGAATCCCTGAACCTCTGGAGCGAAACTCTGGCAAGCCTGTCCCCAGAACCGATTCGACCGGCTCAACGCTCGTAACGCCGGGCGAGCCCGACCTTCGGGACACATCACGCACGTCCACTGCGGGTTTCCGCCCAGGCGGACAATCCTCCCCAGGCGAGTCCCGCGAGGAATCCAACCAGGTGCGCGGTATTCGCGACCGGCCCCATCCAGCCGGTGTAACACACGACCAACCAGATCAGCAGAATCGTCATGCTGTGGCCATCGAGGAAAAGTCCCGATTCCCGGTTCAACTTGCCCTGGATCCACACATACCCCGCCAGGCCATACACAACGCCGGACATGCCGCCGAATCTTGGCCAGCCCGTGACAAGCAATTGCGCGACGTTGGATGCAACTCCTATTCCGACCACCAGCAGCAACAAATTGAACGTGCCACGCCGCGCTTCAATCATGGACCCCAATTGATACAGCCACATCATGTTGAACAGAATGTGAATGGGTCCGAAATGCAGCAGGATGGGAGTAATCAGACGCCACACCTGCCCCGAAAAAACTTCAGGCATCCCTGGTCCGCCGACCAGCGGATCGCTAATCAACAACGGCAGATACGCTTCCTCGTTGCTGCCGAAACGAGTGTAGAGGGAAACGATTACGCAAACCGTGATGAGCGAGTACGTCAGCAGCCCGACGCCATAAGTTCCGAAGCTTGTAAACAGGCTTCGTCGCGAGCGCACCCGCTTCCGATACGCCTCATTATCCTTGCGCTGCCGTTCGCGGGCCTCCTCCGCAGCCTGCCCCGCATCCTGATACTCAGCCGCTTCGGGATTCGCAGAAAACCCGCCCAGATAATCCTGTGCACGGGCGAGGTCATCCTCTTCGTGGATCCAGATCGCGTATGTCCCGTCCTGTTCCCGTTCCACTGCGTTCGAGATGCCGCGTGAAACGAGAAAATCACTGAACACGCGCGCCTGACCGCCCGGAAGGTGGCCGATGTGCCTCATTTGCGCAGCGAGCGGGCTTTTCCGCGCTGGCGGCCCCGGGGTTTTACATAGCTCGCCCGGCGCGCGGCGACGTTCGTCGACGAAGGACTATCAATGTTTGATTTCTCTCCATGCAGCATGCGTTTCAATTCCTTGATCTGGTCGCGAAGCAGCGCAGCCTTTTCAAATTCCAGGTTGTTGGCAGCCGCTACCATCTCCTGCTCCAAGTCCTTCAACGTCGCAGAAACATCTATGTCCACGCCTGCTTCGTTCAGGACTGATTGCGCCTCTCCCTGCGCTTCGCGCGCAGATGACAGGCTTTCGTCAACGGCACGACTTACACTTCGCGGAGTGATGTTGTGTTCCTGGTTATACGCGACCTGCCGCGCCCGCCGATGCTGGGAAATCGCGAGGAACTTTTGAATGCTCTGCGTCTTTACGTCGGCATAAAGAATTACCTCCCCATTTAAATGACGCGCCGCGCGGCCCGCCGTCTGAATGAGGCTTGTCGTGCTCCGCAGATAACCCTCCTTGTCGGCATCAAGAATCGCGACCAGCGAAACTTCCGGCAGATCGAGCCCTTCGCGCAACAGATTGATGCCGACCAGCACATCAAACTCGCCCTTGCGCAACGACCGCAAAATTTCCACGCGCTCAATAGCGTCAATCTCACTGTGCAGGTATTGAACCTGGATGCCAACGTCTCGCAGGTAATCGGTCAATTCCTCGGCCGTGCGTTTCGTGAGTGTCGTCACCAAAACCCGTTCCTTGCGCTCCACGCGTTCGCGCGCCTGATGGATGAGATCGTCGATCTGACCCTTGAGGGGCTTCAGAGTAATGGTCGGATCAATAAGGCCCGTCGGCCGGACGACCAGTTCCACCACGCGGTCGCGCGACCATTCCAGTTCCTTTGGCCCGGGAGTAGCGCTGACATATACGGTCTGACGTTGCATTGCCTGGAACTCCTCGAAATTCAACGGCCGATTGTCCAGCGCGCTGGGCAGCCGAAACCCGTGCTCCACCAGAACTGTTTTGCGCGAGCGATCTCCCGCATACATGCCCCCGATCTGCGGGACCGTCGCGTGGGACTCATCGATGACCAGCAGATAATCCTCAGGGAAAAAGTCAAAGAGCGTGTGAGGTCGTGATCCCGGCGTGCGGCCGGCCAGATGCCGCGAGTAATTTTCAATTCCGGAGCAGAATCCCATCTCCTCCATCATTTCCAAATCGTATTCCGTTCGCATCTTGATCCGTTGCGCTTCCAGCAGTTTTCCCTGGCTTTCAAACCACGCGATGCGTTCGCCCAGCTCCTCGCGAATGCGCAGCAATGCGGGGCGCAGCTTCTCCGCGGGCGCGACATACTGCTTCGCGGGAAAAACCATGTTCGAGTTCAACGATTCAATCGCCTCCCCGGTCAGCGGTTCGAAGCGTGTGATCCGCTCGATCTCATCCCCAAAAAATTCCACGCGCAAGGCGTCTTCGCGCCCCGCGGGACAGAGCTCGATCGTGTCGCCCCGCACGCGAAACTGGCCGCGCGCAAACTCGATGTCATTGCGGGAATACTGCAGCTCCACGAGGCGCCGCAGAAAATCCTCGCGCGTGACCTGCTGGCCCACGCGGACGGGCAGGACCATCGCCTCGTAATCCTCCTTGCTCCCAATTCCGTAAATGCACGACACGCTCGCAATCACCACCACGTCCCTCCGCGTGAAGAGCGAACTCATGGTCGACAGCCGCATCCGCTCGATCTCCTCGTTCACGCTGGAATCCTTTTCAATGAACGTGTCGGTCCGCGGGATATACGCCTCGGGTTGATAGTAATCGAAGTAGCTGACGAAATATTCCACCGCGTTGTTTGGGAAAAAGCCCTTGAACTCGGCGTACAGCTGCGCAGCCAGGGTTTTATTGTGCGAAATAACCAGCGTTGGCTTTTGGACATCCCGGATCACGTTTGCCATCGTGAACGTCTTGCCCGATCCCGTCACGCCGAGCAATGTCTGATGCTGGGCGCCCGAGCGCAGGCTTTCAGTCAAATCGCGGATCGCGGCAGGCTGGTCGCCGGCGGGTTGATAGGGTGAAACCAATTCGAACATGACGCGTGAAAAGTACGGGCGGCGCTGGTTCCCGTCAAACCGGGGTACGCCCGCGGGCGTCCTTCCGCTCCGACCGGCTCGTCCGGAACAGGATGTCCACGACGTTGCGAATGTATTGTTCGTCGGGAACTCCGTCGGTGCATTCCGGCGGGAACTCGACCTTCGCGCGAAAATGGGCAGCGAGCTCCGAGAAAAGCTCCACCCGCGCGGTTCCTTCAAAGTCATCGCGACGCAACAATGCCTGCATTGCGATGCGCGCTTCGGCGGGTCCGACTGCCTGGCGCAACCGCGCTGTCAGATGCGGGTGTTCTCGCAGCGAGTTGAACTTGTCAGTCAAAAGCTGGTCCAGATCCGGCTCAACCCTCTGTGGCACGCGAATCACATTGGTGTTGGCCGCAATGTCACCCAGGCGCTGGCACTTGCGATTGAACCAGCACGCGATACCCCCAACCAGGTAAAGCGCGGGGAGAATATCCACGAACCGCAACAAGTTTCGCGTAACCACCTGGTCGAACTGCAATCTCAACCCTTCCGCATCCACCACGCGCAACCGCAGAACCCGCTTTCCAATCGTCTGCCCGCGCCACAGCCATTCCAGAACAATCCCGTAACCAACGCTCAGCACGAAATACGCGACGGTCAGAACCGCACCCGCGAGCCCGGCGTCGAAGAGCTGCAGCCCGTTTCCGGCGATTCCCACGATCATCATCAGCACGCCGATCGCCGCCGCATCTATGCTCCACGCGAGAAAGCGAATCACAGGGCTCGCCAAAGGCTGGGCAAAGACAATGCCCTCGGGCGTCCGAATTTTCAGTTCCGAGTTCACGGTTCGTTCGCAGACGCCCTGGAATTCTTCGCCTGCCTCCTGCCGGCAAATCCCAGATACGCACACAGGAGAATAAACTCAACGGTCCCGAACGCAATTTTCGCCGAGTAGGGAATGACGGGCTCATGATATTGCGACAGAAATGCCTCGATGAAGCCGGCCCAGATCAACATCAGGCCGACACCAAAGATCAGGGTCACGATGTCCTTCGAAGCCGCGCGCAGCCGCGTGCCCAATGGAAGCCGGTTTCCCCAACCGATCAGGGCGAGCGCCAGGATGAATCCAGCCTGCCCCGCAATCAGGATTGCTGGAATTTCAATCACGCCGTGCGGCATCAGCCAGCCCATGAGAAACCGGGTCTGCCCGTCGACCACGTAATCCACAACGATGGCTCCGAGAATCACGCCGTTGTAGAACAGGATAATGATGGTTCCAACGCCCCAGGTCATTCCCATTCCCAGCGTGAAGATTGACACCTTCGTGTTGTGGGTCATGAGCATTGCGGAAAACGAACTCTTGTATCCGCTCAAATGATCCCCAGCGTTGCTTTCCTCCTCCTTCACACGTTCGCTGGGTCGCATCTGATCGTGGCCGAAGGGCATGATCACATGGCGCGAGGGCGGATCGAGCAGCGTGGCAAAGCCGCCGAGCGCCGAGCCTGCCAGCGTGATGGCGGCGGCCAGATAAAACGCGCGAACATGCCGCCGAAAAGTTTGCGGCAGGGTATGAAGGAACCACTGAACCGGACGAAAACGCCTCCGCTTCTCGCGCGTCTCATGCACTTCGCCATAAGCCCGCGCCACAAGGCTTTCCAGGTAACGCCGCGTTTCAGGTTCCGATGAAAACGTGTTCAGCCGCGCCAGGTCCGCAGCCGCCCGCTCGTACAACTCGTGGAACCGCCGCAACTCCTGCAGTCCCAGCCGCAGGTTCGGTTCGGCTTCCAGTCGGTTCAGCGTCACCTCCAGTTCGGTCCAGGCAGGACGAGCAGATGCGATGAATCGGGGAAGATCAATGATCATGGCTAAAGCAGTTGCCGCCGTTTGATGTTCAGGTACTGGGTGATCACTTCGGAACTCAGCCGCTCGTTCTGCATGAGCGCAAACCGAACGCCCTGCCGTTGCAGCGTTTTGCCAACCTCCTGCAGCCGCGCCCATTGCAAATGGCCGCCAAGTTCCTCGTACAGTGCGTCTGCGGAATCAATCCCCTCGGTGCTGAACAACGGCCGCGTGCCAGGCGGCTGAATCATGCCGACAAGGACAAGATGCTGCCGACGGATCAGCTCCACATTCCCGACGAAACCCTCCGCCAATGTGGGATCGTCGAGCGAAGTTAAAAACACGATCAACGCCCGCCGGCGCAAACGCAGACGGATGAATGTGCAAAGTTCATCGAAGTCGGGCGTCACGTTTCGCGCTTGCAACGTGTAAAGCGTGTCTCGGCATGCGCTGTAATGCGCCTTGCCGTTTCGCGCGCGAACGAAGCGATCCACCCGGTCCGAGAAGGTGAGCAGGCCAAAGAGATCGCCCTGTTGCTCCGCCGCAAGCCCCAGCACCAGCGCGGCAGTTACAAACCGTTCCAGGATGGAATCGCTGGACCTGCTGGATTCGCCCCGAGAATGCCCAGGCGACTTCTCCGAATCGCCAACTGCAGCCGCATTGAGCGGCCTGCGTGCGCTCAAGCGGGAGGCATCGATCACGACGTACACCTCTTGCGTGCGTTCCACCTGGAAAACTTTCGTGACAGGCCGCCCGCGCCGCGCGGTCGCTTTCCAATGAATATCATCAAAGCTGTCGCCCGGGCTGTAGTCGCGCAGCTTCTCAAAGTCGCGCCCCTTGCCCACCTGCCGCTGCGCGTGAAGGCCGAACCCTCCCCGATTCAGAAACAGCGCCGCAAGGTTTCTGCGCTCCGTCATCAGGTTGGGATACACGCGCAACTCTGAGTCAATATCCACCCGCTTGCGAGCTGCCCACAGGCCGAGGGGCGACCTGCCCTCGACATAAGCGGATTCCACCCGGAAGCGGCCGCGCTGGAGCGGAACGCATTTCCACGGCACCCGCGACCATTCCGCGCCCGCCGGCAACGTGATTGAAAGCTCCTCCTCCTCAGGTCTGATTTCAGATGGCAATCCGATGGCGACACGCACCGTGCGGGCATGAAGCGGCTCATTGCGAATCCGCATCTCCAGGGTGACAGGACGATCCTTCGACATCCGCACGATGGGATCCAGAAGGATTCCCAATCCGCGAATCCCCGATGAGGCGCGCAGGCCATCCAGCAAAACAATAAGAGCGAGGACGCCGATTCCGATCAGCGCAGGCAGCGTCATTGCGGGCTCAACCGCGGCAACCAAAGTGAGCGGCAACGCCACAAGTGCGACGAAGAACAACAGCCTTGAGCGCGGTACAATCATGACCTCATTGCTGAACGTGCGTGCAACAGCTCTTCATCGGGGAACTGCGATCTGCTGCAGAATTTGCTGAATGACTTCCGCCACGCTCAATCCCTCGATTTCAAATTCGGGACGCAGGATGAGGCGATGTTCCAGAACCGGCACGGCCATGGCCTTGATGTCATCGGGGGTCGCGAAGTCCCGTCCCGACATTGCCGCATATGCGCGGGCCGCCATGATCAACGCCTGCGTGGCCCGCGGTCCCGCGCCCACCAGCACACTCTCGTTCTCGCGCGTCGCCCTGACGATATCCACCAGGTAGGCGATCAATTCGTCACGGATCACGATTCCTGCAAGCGTCTCACGAAGCGCGCCAAGTTCCTCGGGACGGATGACAGGCTGCACAACTCCTTGCGCCAACAGCGTTTCAGGCGCCTCCTTGGTCATCGTCCGTTGCGCCAGCGCCAGTTCCTCAGCGCGATCGGGAGCCTTCATCGTGATCTTCAACATGAATCGATCCTTCTGCGCTTCGGGCAGCGGATAGGTCCCCTCGTACTCGATGGGATTCTGCGTTGCGAACACCGTGAAGTTTCCGGGTAATGCATGCGTGTCCCGATCAATCGTCACCACCCGCTCCTGCATTGCCTGCAAGAGCGCCGACTGTGTTTTGGCGGGAGCGCGGTTGATTTCATCGGCCAGGAGGAAGGACGTGAAAACGGGACCTTTGATGAGTGAGAACTCGTTCCGCTGCAAATTGAAAACGCTCGTGCCCGTGATGTCCGCAGGCATGAGGTCGGGCGTGAACTGGATCCGCGCGAAATCGCTTCCCAGCACGTGCGCCAGCGTCCGCACGAGCAACGTCTTCGCAACCCCCGGCACACCTTCGATCAACGCGTGGTTGCCAGTAAAGATCGCGATGAGCGCCTTCTCGACGACATCGTGCTGGCCGATGATCACTTTTCCGGTTTCATGCCGCGCCTGCGCGAGCACTTCCTTGAGTCTTTCAATGTTCATGTGGGTTCAGTGTTCCGTCTTTTCCGGCAGCCGCATCATGGGTTCCCAGCTTCGTGCCTGCATCCGCCCGGCGGTGCTTTTCGAGCGCCGCTTTAATCCTGTGATAGGCACGAACAGGATCCCTGCGTGCCGCAGGTTGCGCATGCTCTTCCTCAAAAATGCGATCCGCTTCCGCAAGGCGGGCAGCCGAATAGCGTCGGTTGCCGCCCGCCGTCCGTTTCCATTCCGCAAACCCAGTCGCCAAAACTTCGCGGGTTGGAATGCTGCGGCGAAGAAGGTTCACGAAGCCCGCTGAAGCATGCTTCCCGACGACATAATCCCTTCGCCGCTCTTCCTCGTGAGCTGGAAGGAGGCTGAAGGCGTTCTTCCAGATGAACAATCCCGCCAAAGCGATCAGAGCGCCGGCAACCCAGTGCAGTCGATACTTTCGCAACAATGTCGCCATGCCGGGCTGCTCCGTCACCCCGAGGTGCGCCTCGTCGAATACAACCTCCCGCGCAGGGCCGATAAACCATGCAAGGAGATCGGCGTGTCTCTCCTCATGCATCGCTTCGTTGCTCACAAAGTAAGAATCGGTCGCAAAGACGATGCTGCCCCGGCCCCATTGGCGCTCCACCACAACAGGGTGGCGTCCGCGCAAATAAATCGTTTTCCAGGCCGATGAGTTACTGATGACAATCCCGCTGTGCCATTCCAGTTGCTCGGGCAGTGCGAGGTCGCCCTGGCGCTGCACGAGCACCGGCTCATAAACAGATTCATCATCCTTCTCAAGAGCGCGCATATCAAAATCAATGCCCCAGCGCTCCGCGAGCCGAACGCGTGAAGCAGCATCCTCGCGCCTGCGCATCCGGCGCGGCCTGCCGGCAGGCGCGTCCTCCTCCTGTTCCTGCAGCGAATCCCCGCCCTCCGCGTCATCAGGCCGATGACGCGGGACACCGTTCGTCGGCGGATCGTCCTCCCAGTTGCCGAACTGAAACGTGTTCACAGACCGCGGACGAAACGTGATCGCGAGCCTGCCACCGCCGCGAACGAATCGCTCGATTTCGTCCGCGAGGGAAGCGGGGATCCGGCGGAATTCACGAGGGGTTCCCGCGAGGTGCAGATACGTCACCCGCTCAGTCTCAGGCAGGCGGTTGTCGGTTGAGTAATCACGCCGCACTCGCAGCCCAAGCCGATCGAGTGATTCATAAAGAGCCATCGTTCCCAGGGGATCGGCGCGTAACGAAGAATACGGCGGATAGACGTCGCCGATATCATACCGCAACTTGAATAAGTGCAGGACTCCAGCGCACAGGGCCGCAATGCACAGCAGCATCAACACGAAAGGGAGCGCGCGCCTCATGGGGTGCGAATCCTTTCAACGCGGTTCGCAAACTCCGTCACGAGCTGCGGGTTCACCTCGTGCATGCCGTACCAGATGCGTTCGAATACGGACAGGTTTTCACCGAACAGCGGCAGGAGTTCAGGCAACGCGTGCGCGCGGCGCTGCAGTTCGATTGCGTAATCGCGATTCGACTTGTGGCGCGCAATGCGGATCAGGTTGCGCGCCGCCAGATGCGCCAGGCTCGCCAGATAAAACGCCCGCAACGCCAGCCGATACTCCCCGCGTTCGAACAGTTCGCGTCCAAGTCTTGTCCAGCCATCCTCAGGCATCTGGTCCGCGCCTACGTTTTCATCCGAAAGATCCGGCACGGTCGGAACAGCATCCGCAGCGATTGGACCCGGCGCGTTCTTCCTGCGCTTTAGATGGCGCATGAGGAACAACACCAAGGCTGTCGCGACGGCAGCAACCAGCACGAACAACAGAATCTGCTGCGTGACCATCCATCCCGATCCCGACCCTCCGCCACCTGGCGTCGACTTCCGATAAAACAACTTCCTGAGAAAGTCGTTGATCCATTGGAGGACAGCTCGGATGCCGTCCCGGATCATCTCGCCCATTCGATTGAAGAACCGAGCAATCACACCCGGCCCGCCTTCGGCAACTTGCTTTGTCGGCGGCATGCGCCACGTGTATTTGCGTTCTTGGATGACATCGGAGATCGCACGATCCAGATCGACCGCAGACACGGGCTGGGAAACGACAGGCGCGGGCGCAGCTGGTTCCTGCGCGGACATTGTGGCAACGGAGCTCAAGGTGATCAGCAATGCCAGGCCCGCCGCCAGCCGCTCCGGCTTCACTCGAAAGCGGCGCAGCTCCGAGCGAATGTCTTCGCCCGACTCGACCGCTTCGCCATGAAAACAACGCAGTGCGTAAATCACCTTGAGGAGCGGGTCGATGCACAGGTACGTTGCGCCTGCCACGACCAGCAGGAACGTCGTGTTCAACATCGCCGCCGCGCTTTGTGTGAAAATGGATTCCACTCCAAAAAGCATCTTGATCAAGCCGGGCAGCACATACGCCGCGATGCATAAGTTCAAGAAAACACAGCCGCCGAACAACGCTGTGAGGCTCAAGGCGACGTGATTCTGCAGGGGCCACAACGACGCTTGACGGCACGCGCGTTTGAAGAGCTTGGAGACGTCACCCCCGGCTGGGTCGCCCAGCGCGCTCACGCTCTGGAAGAACGCGATCACCCATGCAAGCGGAAGGCCCAGTGGAATCACCGACAGCGGAGTGACCACGAGGCCTGGCGTCTGGAGAATCGACTGCGCGACAAAACCGCGGAGGTGATCCCGCAACGTCAGGCTGCTCAACGTTTCCCCTGCGAGCTGGGCGCGAATGGCACGCGCGAATAGCGCCTGCCAGTGTTTCATCCAAAGATACAAGATTGCCACGCCGAGCGAGAACGCCGCGACATGACGGCTTGCGTATGGATTCCGGCTCATGTCGGCCCAGAAGTACAGAAACCCGAGCACGAAGGGAATCGAGCCAGCGTAATAAAGGAGCCAGGTCGAAGCGCCAACGCTGCGCAGGAGATGCGCCGCCTCCTCAATCAAATCAAGGCCTCCCCGCTCCGTTTTTCGCGCGCGCCGTTTCATCGATCCAGCCAGGGCGCCTTCCACAGGGTTCCTTCGTGAAATTCGGCGGGCAAACGGCTCAATCCATCCCCCACCAGAAAAAAGAAAAACCAGGCTGCCACGACGCTCACGACAAACTGTGCGCAGCGCTTAAAGGTGATAAAGCCGCGGCGCTGGTTGAGGGGAACCGACGCAAGCTTCTTGAGGCAGGCCGAGCAAACGACGCGGTCATCGTGTTCCGTGATGCACTCGCGGCAGAAACACTGTTTGCACTCAGGGCAGCGCGCCACCGCTTCGCGCATGGCATGATTGAAACACCGTTGATACGCGAGGGATGCCATGGATCAGGGGGTTTGATCCTGCCCAGGCGCAGCAGCTGGCTCAGCGCCTGCAGACTGCGGGCTCCTGGATGGCGCAACCGCGCGCGGTGCCTGGGCAGACAACGCCAGCCGTTCGAGAATCTCCTCCCCGGCCATGGAGCCCTGCGCCTCGGCAATGAGCGGACGCAAGCGTTCCAGCAGCCTTGTGGCGCGCGCGACGCGTGATACCGAATGAAGATCCTCCGTTTGAACTGCCGTTCGCAACTGGCACGCGCAGGTCTCGCCAAGAAGCAGATTGACGGCGAACGGAATGGCGCAAATGCCTGCGAGGATGCCGAAAACCCAACGCGCCACCGGCTCCGACGCGGTAAAGGCAATGACGCCGAACAGGACAACAAAGGCTCCAGTGATCACACCAAGGATCGCGATGCGCTGGGTTTTGCGAATCGTGATCGCCTGGATGTCGCGCAGGTAAAAGCGCTTGTAGCTTTCCGTAAAACCGTCAGTCGTCACGAGCAACAGGTGATCCCGGCCAAGCCACAGCCGAGAGCGAGACGCCGTGATCAGGGCAAAACCATTCTTCTGCCGGTTTCCCGTGAGTTTGATGTATTCGCGCTCGGCCATGTCAGGAGGTGGAAATGGCCACGAAAAAGAATACCCAGCCGATCAATTGGAGCGAGGCGATGATGCCTGCAACCACGAAACGCGCTCGCGAACCCTGAGAGCGCGTCTGAAAATGGATGATGCAGTTAGACTCACGCAAGTCGGCGAAGTTGAATGCGTATCATAGCCAGATGGATCCAAGCTTGGGCGCTGGATTCGGTTCGTTCGTAGTCGCGGACCAAACGACGGTGCCGCATGAGCCAGCCAAAGGTGCGCTCGACAATCCACCGGCGCGGCAAGACTGCGAAACCTTTCTTCGCATCCGAGC
The DNA here is from genome assembly GCA_035629175.1 of Verrucomicrobiia bacterium. Classification (NCBI taxonomy): domain Bacteria; kingdom Pseudomonadati; phylum Verrucomicrobiota; class Verrucomicrobiia; species Verrucomicrobiia bacterium. Next base: position 86,742 of record DASPIL010000021.1, read on the forward strand.
GCTTCACAATCTCCACATTCAACTCCGGCCAGTGGTCACGCACCCATTGAGCGAAGTTGTCGCCACTGTAACCGCCATCGGCCCAGAGTTTCCGCAGTCGCGGGAGCCATCCGCTCACTTGCTGGAGCAGCTTCTGTCCTCCGTCTCGCTCCGGACAACTGGCCGGCGTAACAAACACCCCCAGGATCAGCCCAAGAGTGTCGACCAGGATGTGGCGCTTGCGCCCCTTGATCTTCTTGCCAGCGTCGAATCCAACCTCGCCGCCGTGCCCGTCAGACTTGACGCTTTGGCTGTCCATGATGGCTGCGCTCGGCTGCGGATCACGCCCTTGATCCTCACGCACGCATATGCGAAGCGCGTCGTTGAGGGCAGCCCACGTGCAATCCAACGTCCAACCCCGAAATACGTGGTAAACCGTCTTCCAAGTCGGGAAGTTTTGCGGCAACAGGCGCCAGGGGATCCCGCCCTTGAGCACGTACAGGATCGCGTTGATCACAATTCGGCGATCAGTCTGCGGGCGGCCGAGTCGTTTGGGTTGTGGCAGCATGGGTTTAAGATATTCCCATTGCGCGTCGGTCAGATCGGTTTCAAAAGAGGCGTTTTGCATCGCCTCAACTGCGGCTCCGCCGAAAATGTGAAGCCAAAAGCGCGAGCGCAAAGTCAACGCATTCTTTTACATTCTCAAAGAGTTCGCGGTCGTTGCAGCCGCCGACTCCCGGGCCGGACTTATTGTCACTTATTTTTCAGACACGCTCTGAGTGATTCCCAAAGGCGCGTTGCGATATCGGAACACCAGGAACAATACTGCGGGCGCGGAGAAGATGGTGAGATAGAAGACAATCAACGGGTACAACGCCAGCGCCAATGCGAGGTTGTCATAACGGATCCGGGAGTTCTCGAGGCTTTTGATTTTTCCCTTCGTGCGCCCCGCCTCCAGGCATGCCGGGCAAAGATGCCGCTCGTCCAGAACGCAATCGCACAGGCTGCACACAAAGCGCCCGCAACTTTCGCACGCAACGGCCGCCTTCTTTTGCGGATGATAAAAGCAACTCGATTCGCCCTCGGTCAGGATCGTCTCGCCTTTCTCGCCAGTTGCGATGGGGCGGAAAAAGGCGGGGAAGACTTCCACCTTCAGCGGCGCCGCGCACGCCGGGCAGGGATTGAACCGCTCAGGATCGAAGACGCCCTGAAACAGCGGGTTCCGGCACTTGGGACATTGGATAAAGCTCGGACTCAAGTTACTTCACAACGACGCGCGTGTTGCAGATGCGATCATGCAGCGCCCGCCGTTCCTCCTTGTCAAACACCGCCATCAGGTAGCCGATAAGGCAGATCATCTGGCTGAGCATCTTCGCAAAGTAGCGCCCGCACGCCCGCGCATAGGAAACCTTGCCGCCCTCCGCCGTCACCACCCGGATCCCGACTGCCATTTTTCCGAGGGTTGCCCCATAGGCCCCAATCATCAGCGTTTCGTAAGTGACTGCCAGGCCAATGCCCACAACGGTGTAAACAACTTGGGAAATCCAGAAACCAGGCTGTCCGCGATCGGCCTCCTTGAGAACCAGTGCAAGCCCGAATCCCAGTGCCGCTCCAACGATCCAAAGCAGAATACCGTCGGCAAACATTGCCAGAAAGCGCTTCCAGATTGTCGCGTATTCGAGACCTGCCGGGTGAAGCTTCGCGCCTTCGGCAAGCTTCTGGAGAAACACAGGTTTGCAGTTGGCGCAAACGTTCACCGTGCCGTAGCGAATTGTGTCCTCGGCTGGAAAAACACCGCCGCATTGGGCACACGTCACCTGGGTTGCACCCGCCCGCGTACTCGCACCGGCCGCACCCGACGAGGCCAACGCTGCTCCGGAAGTCGCCGGTGCGGGCGCTCCCCCTGGCTGGCGCGCCTGGCGGTATGGCGCCCAGTTTCCCATGCCTTCCTTCCAGACGAGGGTCGCGTCGGTGATGCGGCCGGAGGCCCGCAGTGCATCGAGTTGCAAATCGTCGACGGGACCGGCCTGTTTTCCTTGATCAACGTAATACCAGTTCATTGCGGGATGGAATCAGCGAAATAATGCGGCATCAATGCTCCTGAACGCCGACTTTGTGCCACAGGTGTTTCGAAGTTCAAAGATCAAAGTTCGCAAGGAAGATAAATCGGGCGTGCTGAAAGTGGGTGGTCAAACTTGGTTTATGCAAACGCCCTCAGGCGAAGAAGCCGAAGAGGGATAGGGGTAGGAGCGAGGGATTAACCTCGCCCCTCCCTCCAAACCGGACGGGCGGATTTCCCGCATCCGGCTTTCCGTTTAGTGGTTCCTGTCCGGAGTTGGCTCGCTTCGGCTCGGGCTGTGGCCAGGGAGATCAGCC